>NZ_CAWNBB010000071.1:0-162040 GCF_963872585.1 Vibrio sp. 10N.222.47.A9
TAAGTTAATTAATGGAATTGGTATAACCTGGAATATTTAGTAAAGCGCATAGAAAAAGAAGATTGGTTGACGTGAAAAGCTAGAGGAAAATTAGATTTGAAGAATAAAAAGAAAAAGAAATGGCTAAGGTGGTTAACCTTAGCCATTGTTATTCGCTGATCAGACCGATGCTAATACGCACATAGAAAAGTGCTGTTTAGTGAATAGAGCAGTGTTAGTTCTTTTGAGAGACTAACGCTTCTGCAGTCGCATCTTGAATCGACAAGAACAATGAGCTGACTTGTCCTGTTGGTGAGCGCATCGGGTTCAGCGTCACGTTCTGATACATAAAGTCGGCTTGTTGGGTTACAGGCCTAACATTACGGCACTTAAACAGATAAGGCCTTTGTTGCCATGTAATGAAGCTACGACAACCGAGATCGTAGACGGGCTTGGTTTTGAGCCTAAACCACTCTTCAGGAATTTCAGGGAATAACTCAAAGATCGACTTACCGATCGCATCATGCGATTGCTTACCGCTATGGTGCGTCATGAAGCCATTCCAAACTTGTACCTGAAAGTCACGGTTAATGACCACCAGCCCCATATCGACGTTTTGAACCATGTCCACCATCCAGTGGAACTGTTCAAATTCAGCAGGAAGATTCAGCATATTAAAACTCCTCCATTAGGTAGGCCAATTTGTTGTCTAGAAGAGGCAGAGACTCATCAACGAACATAAATAGAAGGTCACAACGGATTGAAGTGCCATCAATGTTGTAACTGACTTCAAAGGTCATGGTCTTCTTAAACGAGCCGCTGGTATTTTCAATGACAGAATCAATCGAGATATGTTGCCCAAGCAGCACAGGTGAGCTTTGGAAGAAACGAACTTCTGATTGCTCCCCTAACCCATTCAAGAATGAGCCAACTAAGATGTTCGACACATCCATCAGCAGTTCTAACTCTTCAAGCTGTTCGCTTTCGGTTGGCACTTTCATGAGCTTCTTAAGATCGCTCACGCTGGAATCACTCAGTAAGACTAATGCTTCGCCTGCAATGCCTTCTCCGCTGAAGCCTTGGCAAACACCCGACACTTGGTCGTTATCCGCTAGGTCACGAAGTGCCATGTGCAATTCACTCACTTCGAAAATGTTGACGTTCGGCAGTGGTAAATGAACAAATACATTAAAGTGACGAGCCAGTGCATCAGCGGCACGGCCTATCGCTACGTTCGCCACTTCCATATAGATATCGCGTCGGCGAAGTATTGGCAGTTCTAAGGCGGTCGGAGTAATGATCTGAGGCTGTTTTGGCGGCTCAACATGCTCACGTAAAATAGCTTTTAGCGCTTCTTTATCGATCGGCTTTTGTAAAAACGCTTTGGCGCCGAGATCCAGCACCTTCTGTTGTGCTTTTGGTTGTATGTCACCCGAAACAACGACAACAGGCGTGGTATCACCCAAACGTTGCATCTCTTCCAATGTGCCATAGCCATCTAACTCAGGCATGGTGAGGTCGAGGAACATCAGTTTGAATTGGTTTTGAGCTAACTCTTCAAGTGCATTAAGCCCATGAACAGCAAAAGTTATATCTGCATTTAGAGAACTAGGCAGTGATCGAGCCATCTGCTTCCTTGCTAACGCAGAATCATCACATATAAGAACTGGGAACGACATAAATGCACCACCGACAAATTAAAGCTAATTCGGACGAGTGTAACAGAACATTATAGTATCAGGTACGGGGTGAATGAATTTATGTGTAGATTATTAGTAAGAATGATGGAATAAGCAGGTGAGCTATTATCTGGCATTATTCTTCATGAAAAACAATATGCTACAAAGGTAATAACCGTTCATCATTATAGAGTAATAGCACTTTTTTATGGAACAACAGCGCTAGTTTATGAAATGGTAGCCTTAATAAGTGAGTTTATTAAGGCTCGGTTTGCTCATTCATTTATCGGCTTTATGTAGCCATGATAAGAGACGTAATGTGAATAACTAGAACTGATATGAAGGCCATAGGATCAGTAATGCGAAACGTATAACCACAGCAAACACCAATAAAGCGATACCCAAACGATACCATTTGTATTCCGCGATACTCATTGGGATACGCTTATAAAACATCGTAATCACGCCCTTCCAATCACTACTGCGTCTTCCGTACTGCATCATGCTAGTCAAAACAAACAGTGCGCCAAGCACTAACATTCCTTTTTCAGCCCAGAACAATCCAACTTCCATTTGTGTATTCCTTGATAAAACGGTGAGCAACTCAAATCATTCTAGTCACCTTTGCCGTAGGTTTCTGTAAGACCAAGGTCTAACCCACTCTCTACTTACTTGAAGGTACTTATCTGAACGAATTTAAGTGAACGTAAATCACTGAGCACACTTAACTGAACAGCGTGTTCATATCGAGTTCAGCTTCGCCATCTATACTCATGTTTCCACTAATAGGAGAAATTCAATGAAATCACTGAAAAAGTCACTTTGTGTATTAACTGCTTCAGCTCTACTCGTTACCGCTCCGTTTGTGAGTGCTTCATCACCACAACAACCGCCACAGCCAGCAGTGAGCCCACTGCAAATGGTTATTGCTTCTTTAAACCTAAGCGAAGAGCAACACGCGGAAGTCATCTCCCTTGTTGAAGGCTACCAATCTGATAGAACACAGATTGACATGGATAGCGCAATCGAGCTCAAGAAGAAACAGATCAGCCTTGTGACTCAACCTGATTTCAATGAAGCCGAGATGGAAAAGATCATCGACACCGTTCAAGCAACCGAGAAGTCGATGGTGATGCAAGAAATGCGTCTAAAGAACAACATTTATAATGTGTTAACTGAAGAGCAGAAAGAGCAATTCAAAACCATGATGAAGTCTGCGCTCTCTGGTGGAAAGTAGTCTGGTGGAAAGTAGTCTGGCAATAAATCGTCTGGTAGACAATAGCTGCCCCTAATCCTGATATTGATTCTTCCCATCTCCCCCAGAAAAGGGAGAATCTGAATAGACAACAAAAAGCCGCAATCATTATGATGACTGCGGCTTTTTTGTGTTCAGTACACCATTAGCAAATCACGTATAAGCATGATTCGACAAATCCGGAGACTTGCTGTTCTTTTGGATGACACGCATCAATTGGATAAGCAGCAGAATACCTGTCACGCCCAAACCAACGCCGATTCCACCCCAGATCCCTGCCAATTCAAATTTTGGCATCAAATACCAAGCGGCAGGTAGGCCAAATACCCAGTAACCGATGGCAGTCATCACGGTTGGCATAGAGACAATCTTCATGCCTCTTAGCAGGTTAATCGCCAGTAGCTGCCAAGCATCAACAATAAAGCACAACGCCACTACCCAGATAACAGAAGCCAACAGTGAGGTCATCGCACCCGTGCCATCGTCCAGCTTAAAGATAGACGCGATCATTTCCGGCCATATGATGAACACGGCAGACAAAGCAACGCTCAACACCGACACCAAGATAAAGCTGAGAATCGAGGTTCTTTTGATCCCTTCGTAGTTTCCCGCACCGAAATCACGCCCCACCAAAATCGCCGCAGCTTGTGAGAAACCGAAATTGAAGTTCCAAGTAAAGCTTAAGCATTGCAGTAGAATTTGGTGTAAGGCTAGCGAAGCAATACTGATCGTACCCGCCATCAAGGTGCCGCCGTAAATAAGGCCATGTTCAAGTAATGCTGCTAATCCGATAGGTAAACCCATCATTAAAAGCGGGCTCATCAACTTGATTGAATACTCTTCTGTGTTTAACCAAGGGGCGAACTGCTTGAATTCGTCACGTTTGAATACCCAAACCGTGTATCCAACCATCACGATAAATGCCGCGATAGCCGTACCTAGCCCTAAACCTGTTAAGCCCATGTCTAATTGGAAGGTTAAGAAGTAGCTGACTGGCACATTCAGAATTACGGTGATAATAGACATCACCAGAATAGAACGCACATTGCCAAACGCGCTGGTTAAGCCGCGAAGCACCAATAAGATAAGCGAAGGCAACATCACCCACTTCAAAGCATGGACATATTCCATGGCTAAAGTGATCACTTCTGGCGGCTGTTTGGCTGCTTCTAATACCAACGGAGCAAACCAGAAGCTGGCCATTAAGGTCACACTGAGCACGAATGTCAACATGGTTGCGCCTTTCACAGCCAATCTGATTTGAGTATTACCAAACTCAGGACGAGCGACGCGCTGACCATAAGCAATCGCAATCAAGTTGGCGACACAACCCACGGTGCTGCTCGCAATAATAAAGATGAAAAAGTAGATAGAGGCGCCTAAGCCACCAGCCGCAAGGGCTGACACACTGATCCGCGACATCATCCAAACATCAGTAAGGACTAACGCCATAGAGATCAGCTGTGAAATGATCAAAGGGAATGCAAGAGTGAGTATTTTTTTCATGAGCGCCTCAAGTAATTTCGCCCAAAATACGATCGATGAGGCTGGCGTTCAATTGATAAATTTGCGACTCTAACATTCCATAAACTCATGCGAACGAATTATGACCCCATATCCTAGCTTGCCATCCTCACATAATGGCTTAAAAGCGTTTGAAGCTGCTGCAAGGCTGATGAGCTTTACTCTGGCTGCCGAAGAGCTGCATGTGACACAAAGTGCAATCAGCCGACAGATCAAACAGCTTGAAGATGAGTTAAACGCATCACTGGTTATTCGTAAGCATCGAGCGATTGAATTAACGGTACAAGGTCATGATTTGTATGTAGCTTTGCGAGAAAGCTACGGCAATATCGAAGCTGTCATCGCCTCTTGGAGTGAGCCCAAGCAGAAACGTATTGTGATCAAAGCGACCTTGAGTTTCGCGACGCGAGTATTGATCTCTAAAGTCAGGGAATTAAACGAGCGTTATCAAGATCATGAGATCGTCATTGTTCCTGTAATTGAAGAAGACGAATCGATTAATAGTAGTGAGTATGATCTACTGATCTTCCACACGCGTTTCAAAAAACGCTATGACAAGGCACCTGACATCACCTTCTTGCGTGAAGAGTTCATGGCACCGGTCTGCTCGACTAGCTTAACGAATTCTGCCAATTTAACTAATTCGACCAACTTAACGAGTAAAGACACCGACCTCGATTCGATCTTAACCATGCCACGGTTGCACCCGACCTTAGATCACCATGACTGGAAAGTGTGGTTGGCCGATGTTGAATTCCCACCAAAGAAACCCGTCAGAAATACCAGTTTCTTGTCTTTAGATATGGCACTCAGTGCTTGTTTATCCGGTGAAGGCGTTACGGTCACGGATCTATTGTTAGTACAACAAGATCTCCAACGAGGCTTCTTGTACTGCCCTAAGAATGCAAAGATCCAACACAGTGCTTGGACTTACTTCATGCACCAACGTACTCACACGCCTATCATCAATGACCTTATTGAATGGCTTAGGGAAGAGACAGCAAAAGAAATCGAGTTGCTTAAATCACTATCCCATCAGAACCATTGGTTTGGTGTTATCCAAGATTATTAGGGGATTGGTGCCTCATTTTTTAAAACTGCATTAACCTTATAATTTATAACGTTTATTTATCGATTCGAATGACCTATCTTACGCCCTATGAACCAGTACACAGATATTGGCATCTTATTCTTAGGAGAAAGTCATGGAACAACAACGTCTAAAAGTCGCAATTATTGGTGCGGGGCTGAATGGCTTGGCACTTGCATTATCACTGCGTAAATTTGGTATTAAAGCTCGAATATACGAAAAAGCAGCACAACCACGTGCTGACGGTACTGGCATCATTATGTATCACCTTCTGCTGATGGAGATTTTATAAAACTGAGCTATCGCCGATCTTATGTGAGATAAAAACGAACAGAACTGAAATGAGAATTAATTGAATCAAGTTGACCAGAACAGGACAAAGACTTTGGTCGGCTCTTCTAAACTACGTTATGATTCCTTTTCCCCTCAACCAATTGATATTTTTATGCCTTCTTTCTCTTTTTCACTGATCCCTGTAGGGGTTCGGTTCATGATCCTTTCTGCTTTTGGATTCGCACTGATGTCAGCTTGTGTGAAATACGTTAGCAATTACGGCATACCTGTATTTGAAATTGTTGCAGCAAGGGCTTTGGTGTCGTTGATCATCAGTTATATCGATGTGAAGCGCAAACGTATTTCTATCTGGGGCAACAACAAACCTCTGTTGTTTGTTCGTGGCGCGGTAGGCACCGCAGCACTGATGTGTGTTTACTACGCTGTAACCACTCTTCCGTTAGCAGAAGCAACCATTCTGCAATACGTGCATCCTGTCTTTACCGCGTTGCTCGGTGTGTTGTTCCTCAAGGAACGCGTCCAAAAGTCGACCATGATATGCATTGTATTCTGCCTAGTGGGATTATCGGTAATGGTACAGCCAAGCATGAACAGCGGCGCGAGCAGCGAGTTGCCGCTATTCAGTATTATGCTAGCGTTGTGTGGCGCGTTTGGTAGCTCAATTGCTTATGTGATTGTAAGAAAGCTTAGCCAAACTGAAGACAGCTCAGTGATCATCTTCTACTTCCCACTGGTCGCTCTGCCAATATCGACCGCCCTGATCTGGAACGACTTTGTGTGGCCTAGCCTTTTCTTAACCATGATGCTGGTTCTGGTCGGAATTTTCACTCAGATCGGCCAATATGGTTTGACCAAAGCAATGCAAACTCAAGCAGCTGGTAAAGCTTCAGCTTACTCATACGTTCAGATCGTATTCTCAGCATTATTAGGTGTTTGGGTGTTCAATGAGATTCCATCAGTTTGGACCTACCTAGGTGGTAGCCTTATTGTGACGGGTGCTCTTATCAATGTGTTTGGCAAACAACTGTTGATGCCGTTTAAAGCTAAGTAGACACCAGCTAAAAGAGCTCAACATCAGTTAGCTAATCAGCGATTAAATAGATCTAAAATGGGCATTGCGGATTATTCCACAATGCCCTTTTCTATAAATGCTCTAACGCGTTTTCATTCAGCTAACCAACTTTAGTAAAGCGGCGTATTACGGCTAGCTTGTAGCGTTACGTAGTTTTGGATCGTCACTCAAATACTCAACGAACTCGATTTCAAAGCCGGCCGGATCCACAAAGTAGACGTTTTTACGATAAGGTTCTTCGGCACCGGGTTTGGCAATTGGGAAGCCCGCATCAACAAGCCGCTTGGTTACGCTTTCGATATTATTGGTCACATAAGCGAAGTGCGCGAGGCCAACAGAATGCCCTGCCAAATCTCTATTTTCACCTTCACCGTGATCGCTCAACGCTATATATTGGTACTCGTCACCAAAATGCAGCCAGTTACGTGGCTTGCCTGACCACTCCCCTTTTCCCTCATCACGTACATACCAATGAGGGAACGCCGCTTTATAGAAAACCAGCATTTCTGGGATGTCTTTTACCACTAAATTTACATGTTCAAGTTGGATCATTCTTCTCTCCTTAAAGTATTCTCGTAAGCAACGTTGCACATCCTAATACCTCAAGTTAAGTTGAGGTAAAGGGTTAATTTACGTTTATTTTCGAGAACGTTTTTTAGAGCCCAAATTGTTCTGCTTTGACTACATACAAACCTTAAGTTTAGACGACTTAATCTAATGTGGCTTCCTTGCCTGTGTTCTGTTATTTGTGCCTTGGTGATCTCGTTGTTCAGAACAGATAACTAAATCGCGACACACATTGGCGTATTTGAAATAGGGTCACGAAACACGCTCGCTTTGAGATCAAACACCTTACTGAGCATAGTTTCGGTCATCACCTCATCAGGCGAGCCTTCTGCTATTAAACTCCCTTTTTCCAGAACCACTAAATGGTCGCAGTAACGACTGGCTTGGTTCAGGTCATGCAACACAACAACCACCGTTTTTCCTTTGGCATTCATCTGTTGCATCAGGTTCATTAATTCCACTTGGTGAGACATATCAAGGTATGTGGTCGGCTCGTCCAACATCACTACATCCGTATCTTGTGCAATTACCATCGCAATCCATGCTCTTTGACGCTGGCCACCAGACAGTGACTCAACAGGCTTATCAGCAAACTCAAGCACACCTGTATCACGCATAGCTTGTTCGACAATCCTTTGATCGTCCTGCCCTAGCCTCCCCCAATGAGACACATAAGGCGAACGGCCATATTCGACCAACTTTCTTACCGTGATCCCCTCAGGGCTTACCAAGATTTGCGGAAGAAGTGACAACGAACGAGCAAGCGCTTTATCGCCATAGCTTGATAGCGGTTTGTCTTCAAACAACACCTCTCCAGCCACTGGTTTGTTAATTCTGACTAACGTCTTTAACAAGGTAGATTTACCGCACCCGTTAGGTCCTATCAATGCGGTGATTTTTCCCTTAGGGATAGAAACCGACAGGTTCGGTATGATCGTTTGTTTGCCGTACGCGACGGAAAGATTCTGCGTTTTAAGCATGGTTACCAACCTCGATAACGATAGAGAAGAAAGATGAAATAAGGCGCGCCAATCACAGACGTGAGAACGCCTGCTGGCAATTCAATAGGTGGTTGTAGACCTCTGGCCAACCCATCAGCGCTGGTAACCAGAATTGCCCCTACCAGTGCAGATGCTGGGATTAACAACTTATGATTATGCCCAAACAACAAGCGTGCTACGTGAGGCGCCAATAAACCCACAAAACTGATCGTTCCAGCAACAGAAACGCTAACACTGGCAAGCAATACAGCGGCCAATAACGCGAGAGCTTGAATCTGTTTTGGATTAGTGCCCAATGTGGTCGCACTTTCCTCGCCAAGCCCCATCACATCTAATCGCCACGCCAACCATAATGCCATGGGTAACAACAAGAGCAGCGCACTCCAAATAAACGGGACTTGCTGCCAGTTTCGTCCCCAAAGGCTGCCAGTAAGCCACACCATAGCCGTGTTGATCTCGATCGGGTTGGTGACCAGCAAGAAGTCGATACAACTGGCCAGAAACGCACTCACTGCAATACCAATCAGCGCCAATTTAGCGGGGGTAGGCCTTGACCACCATGCCAATACAGCAATCAGCCCAGCAGCCAATACCCCACCGAACATCGCCACAACCGGAAGCACACTGACTGGTGCATTGGGGAACCAAACTAAACTCGCTGTCGCAGCAAGGCCTGCCCCGGCGCTAATACCCATAAGATCAGGCGATGCTAACGGATTACGTATCACGCCTTGCACTAATACCCCTGAAAGCCCTAACCCTGCGCCCACGCTTATCGCGAGCAACATACGTGGTAGCCGATACTGATTGATAACAAAGTCGTCGCTGGAAAACGCGACCAAATGTTCGATGACTTGAGAAACAGAAAGCGAAGCTGCGCCGACAAACAAACCTGCGGATGCCACTAATATGAGAATCCCTGATAACAAAATTATCTTAGTGTGATGGTGCATTAAGATCTCCTCGTCGCAATCAAAATAAAACAAGGTGTTCCGAGCAAAGCAGTAATAACACCAACGGGTGTTTCAGTCGGGAAAGCAATCGCTCGCGACAGTGCATCTGACCAAGACACCAATGCTGCGCCGGCCAATGCTGAAATAGGAATCAGTAAATGGTAATTGTGCCCGACCATAGGTCGAACCAAATGAGGCACTAACAATCCAACAAAGCCAATTGGCCCTGCGATAGCGACACTTGCTCCGGCAAGCAACACGATCGTCAGTCCACTCACGAGGCGAGTAAACCTGATGTTACTGCCCAACCCCACTGCAACCTCTTCACCAAGTGCCAGTAAGTTGAGGTTGCGAGCAAGACTCATTGCCAACACCAAACCAATCACTACAGGCGGCCAAAGCTGTTGCCATTGCTCATCATCCACACTAGACAGTGAGCCAGTAAGCCAATGCAAGACGCTATAAGCCATGTCGTCAGCAAGAATCAGCGCCGCTCGTGTCAGTCCGAGCAATAACGCAGTAATGGCGATACCCGCGAGAACCAAACGTAACGGATGAGAACGTTCGGAGAAAAAACCACCGAGGAGCATCACGGCACCGCCGCTTAGCAATGCACCAAGAACAGCATTAAGGATTGAGTTTAAATCACTAACCACAGGTATGCCTATTGCAGCTAACGCCATAAAACAGGCTGCGCCAGCGTTAATGCCAAGAATCGATGGAGACGCTAGTGGGTTACGCGTTAATCCCTGCATCAATAACCCAGCGACGGCCAAACTCGCACCAATAAACAACCCTGCGTAAGCTCTTGGCGCTCTTAGCGTCGCCAATATTTGATGAGTCATATTGTTTTCATCAAACGCAAACCAGTAGTGAATCAAGTCACTCAATGTTAAAGAGAAATTAGACCATCCGGTCATAGAGGCTGCGTAACCAGATAGTGCCAAACACGACACTAATGCCGTAAATAATATGACTCGCCACGACAGTATTGGCCAGAATCGCTTACTTTTGGAGAACAACATTGTACTCATGATGGATCCAAGATCTGCTCAAGATTTTTCGCCATTTGTTCTGCCGCTAACATGCCTCGATTCAATGACCAAAGTGCTGGTGACACTTCTACAACTTGCTGTTTTTTTGCAGAGGTTAGTACATTGAATAACGGATTTTTCTGCCAATCATCAACAATGTTTGGATGAGAGTAAGCACCAAGGAGCAACCAATCTGGGTTGGTTTTCAACAACAACTCAAAGCTGGTTGGTAAATATGCCTTCTCTGTTGGTTTCACAATAGGGCTCGCAATACCTAATGCGGTCAGCACGCCCCCTGCGTAAGATGCAGGGCTATGTAACCACATACCTTTATCCGACACGACAGCGAATTGGACGGTTTGTTTGAGCGAGAAATGACTTTTGAATTCAGCCATGGCGTGTTGATGTTGTTGAATTCGTTGTTCCATTGACGATTGCTTGTCGAGAGCGATACCAATCTTGAGTGCAGACTCCAAATTCTCTTGATACGTCTCGCCGCGGCTTTTCAGAAGCAGCGTTGGTGCGATGCGTTGTAGATCTTGATAGACAGTACGATGACGCTCTGCATCTGCAATGATCAGGTCAGGCTTTAATACCGCAATGGCCTCTAGGCTAGGCTGAGAACGCATGCCAACCGATTCCCATGGTTGAACCAATTCGCGTACCGCCGGAATCACTCGCGAAGCATCATTGTCATCGGCAACACCAACTGGAGAAACCCCCACCGCAGCTAACGCATCTACAAATGAGAACTCCAACACCACAATACGTTGTGGGGTAGTCGCTATCTCAAACTGACCTTGCTCATCTTGTATGACCCTGGTTTGTGCTGAACTGGAGAATGAAAACAAGCTTAAAACCAGCAAAGCTAAGGTTATCGCTATCCTGCTGAATAAAAACGGCTTATTGAGTGACAGCAATCCGTTCGACAGTATCAATTGATTCGAAAACAAAAGGCGAGAGTTGTTTTCCATATTTAATTTTCCTTAAACGCTAGAACCGTGAAAGTCGCCAAGAGTATTGGCGACTTTTATTCGTTATTACTTTCAATAAATTACGTATTAGAACTGATAATTCAGATCCAAAGTGTAAGAACGTCCTGGTGCTGGATAACGACCAACCGGGCTGGTATCAATACCGCGGAAGTAATAGTCCTCATCAAACAAGTTGTTCACCGCAAGGTTCATGCGCAGCTTACTGTTTTCATCCTTGTACAAATCCGAACCTAGGTTAAAGTTCCAGACCATGTAGGCAGGCACTTTACCTGTCGCGCCCGTTGCATCTTCAGCACTTGTATTCGCATTGTCAGAGTAAGACTCGCTGAAGTAGTAACCAGACAAAGTCGTATCTACCTTGCTAAAGGCGTAAGTCGCATCCCAGCTAAATTGGTGTTTAGACGTGTATGGAAGTTGGTTACCCTTATTTGCGCCCTCTTCCTCTAACGTTGCATCTAAGTAGTTATAGCCAGCGCCCAAACTCAAAGCTTGCATCGCTTGAGGAATATAACGACCAGAGAGCTCAACACCTTGGTGAAGGGTTTTACCAATGTTATCGAAAGTTTGGGTAGCACTTTGCCATTGCAGCTGATCTTCAAAATCAATGCGGTAAAGTGCAATGTTAAAGCTGGTTGAATCTTGGTTGTAGCGAGCACCCAACTCGTAGTTCCACGCTAGCTCACTGCCCTCTTCACCTTTACCACGGATGTAAGCAATTTGTGGTGCACGCAGAGATTTCTGTGCATTAGTGTAACCAACCCATTGCTCTGTCAGGTGGTATGCCACGGTTAAGCCCGGCAACCACTCCGTCACTTTGTTGTCTGTGCTCTGTGCTGTACCCAGATCATCAAACGTCATATCAATCGATTCGTAACGAATACCCGGCGTGACTTTCAGTACGTCATTGAACAGGCCGATTTCATTGCTGATGTAACCAGCAAAAGCGTCAGTATCTAAGTGCCAATCACGTGGGGTTGTTGTAGCACCACCAGCAATTGGCGTTTGAGTCAGCTTGTAATCGATATCTTCGTTGACGTAGCGTGCCCCAACAATCACGTTTTGCGTTACGGTATTTCCGTCAAAGTACATCGCGAGTTTAGGTTCAACACCATAAACAGCAAATTCACGTGGTGACGTACGAATATCAGTTGATGGTAATGCAGGGTCCGCCCAGTGACCGCCAGCGCTGTTAAAGCCCCATTGGAAGAAACGCTCAGAACGGTGGCCAAACGTCAGTATTTCTAATTCGGCGCTATCTGCAATATTCAAGTCATGTAAATACTTCAGGCTCCAACGCGTTGAAGTGCCTTGATATTCATCGTATGGGCGCTTCGACTGAGTACGATCTTTGTCATAATCATCTGGCGATAAAGCGCCCGGCATTTGGGTGTCGGCATCATAACGTTGAACGAAAGCTTGTAACTCTTGAGTATCGCTCAGTAACCATTGCAATTTCGCTTGGAAGTTTTTTACATCCGTGTCGGAGTGTTCACGGAAGCTTTCACCTTTTAAGAAGTTCCCCTCGACTTGAAGTGCCAGCGTATCGGTTAACCAACCACCCGTTCGCAGGTAAAAGTCGTTGAGCGGTGTATCGCCACCCTCGAATACAGTAAAGCGATTACTGATTTCCGTTTGCCACTCATGTGGAATAGGCTTGGTCACCAAGTTGATCACACCACCGACGTTGTTTGGTCCGTACTGAACAGCCGCACCGCCTCGCACAATATCAATACGATCAAGCATCGACAGCGTTGCAGGGAAAATTGATTGTCCTGTGTGACCATACGGCGCCAGTGTCAGAGGAGCACCATCCATGAGGAATTGAGCGTGCCCACTGCGACTCGCTTTCAAACCACGCACTGAGATGTTAGGCAAAACACCGGTGCCCGTTTCGTCTTGAACCTTAATGCCCGGCACACTTTGGAAGGCAGAGTCAATCGAGAGTGCGCCAGTCTTTTTAATTTGTTCATTAGTCAGAACAGTACGAGCTCCCGGATACTCTTTCACATCCTCAAGTTCTGAATTACCGATCAAGCTGCCCGTCACGACAACCGTTTCCATGGTCGTCGTTTGTGGATCTGACGCGGCAAATGCGCCCATGGAAGTCACTGAAGCGATGGCCATTGCAAGGGCACTTAGACGCAACTTTTGATGTGATTGAGTACAGGGTTTACCATCCAAATTCTGGTAAAGCATGAAAATCTCCTAAATAGGCAAGTTAGGATCAAAGGCCATGTTTACGATTCGGCGCTTTGATCCTATGGGCTAAACGGCCTCAAAATGAAGCCAACTGTTCACTCATTCGTAGCGAACAAATCAATCGTTTTTAGAGTCGAACTAGCTCTTAGAAATGAACGAACTCTTAGAACTGAATTAGCTTTTAAAACTGATAGCCGTAGCTGAGCATAAATTCGGCTGGCGCTCCGTAACCAATCTGGTTAGTACCAGACGTGCCGTTGGTTGCGCCCAAAATGTATTTCTCATTAAGCACGTTGTAAGCATTCGCTTGAACTTTGTGACGACCCGTGGTGTACGCTGCCATCAAGTCAACCGTGGTGTAGTCACCCAGAGCTACCGCTTCATCATTACCCGCGTAACGGTCGCCTACGTATTTCACGCCACCACCTAAACGCCAGTTGTCATCTAACTGATAAGTGCTCCAAAGAGAGAACAAATGATCAGACACATCGTTTGGCTTTTTGCCTGTCTCTTTGTTCTCCGCGTCTAAATAGCTGTAGCCTACAGAAATGTCCCACTGCCCGGTAAACTGACCGCGAGCTTCTAATTCAATGCCTTGGTGACGAGCTTCGATCTTGTTAACAACGTCTCCATCTATATTGGTTTCAGGTTGTTCTTGATCGATTTGGAAGACCGCGGCATTCAGCATCAAAGCGTTATCTAATAGGTAAGCTTTTGCGCCAATTTCTTTTAGGTCGGTGTGGAAGAATTCTGCTAATTTAGGGTTGATGTAGATACCTGAGTAAGGTAATTGCCATGAACGAGCTAAGCTTGCGTACACTGACATATCGTTGTTGATTCGGTAGACCAAACCACCGCGGTAGCTCACTTTGTCATCGTCTAGATTCTCTTTTTCTGAGCCCGCTTTTTGCTGTTCAAGCTCCATCGAGTCGTAACGCACATTACCGATCACTGAAAGATCACCAAAGGTGTAAACGTCTTGAATGTAGACACCGGTGGTCGTTGTCGTGTTATCACGGAAAGGTTTGAAACCCGGATCAGGTGTTGGACCTGCTACAGGGTTATAGATGTCTTTCGGAGGTAAGGTTTTATCGCTTGCGAGCGTTAAGTCGATATTGATCTGATTATAGTCCGCGCCGATCATCATTTGATTGGAATCGGTTTCCCAAACTAGCTCAGATTGAAGAGTCGTCGTGGTACGAGGGTCGTAACCGAAGTTATTTACAGTCTGAGATACTTCATTCCCAGTTACCGTTCCTTGGCGCGTACCCTTTTGCTCAAGCTCGATATGGTTGTATGCTGCGCGGTTTGTCCATGCCCATTCACTGTTCAAAAGCCATTCATAATTAACGCCAACACGAATGCTGTCTGACTCTTGATAGTCATTCGTGCCACCGTAAAATGTGCTTTCAGAGACATCGACAGGCTTACCATTTTTAGATGGAACACCACGATATGGTACTAGCTCTTGGTGCGCATATTCTACATCGAGATCAATGGTATGCCCCTCAGCAGGCAATACACGAATGGTGGGTGCGATAAAGAAATCATTAGAGTCGACGTGATCTACATAGGAATCAGACTGTCGACTTTCCACGTTGATACGACCACTAACCTTGTCACTAAGCGCCATCGAGCTGTCAACCTGACCAACAAAAAGATTATTGCTGCCAACACTGCCATTAACGTGTGTGAAATTATCACCGTTAGCACGTTTGGTGACCAAATTAATGATACCGCCCGCAGAACCTCGGCCGTAAAGTGCGCCTGCAGGGCCCTTTACCACTTCGACACGTTCGATATTCGCTAGACTTCGGTACGATTGCAGAGTCCCGTCATCACGCATACCATCACGGTACATGTCGTTGAGCGCATCAAAACCACGAATCACAAATTGGTCTCGGCTTCCCTCACCCAAGGTATTGTTAACCCCTGCGACACCATCAAGTGCATCCACCAAACGTACAGCACCGCGGTCTTCCATTTCCGTCTTTGTGACCACCGATACTGCCTGCGGTACATCCAACCATTCGACATCCGTTTTGGTTCCTGACTGAGGCATATGCTCCGCGTAACCTTCGTACTGATGACCAATAACTTGTAGGGTTTCATCCACCGTTACTTCTTCTGCAGCCATTACATTCGACACGGTAGCCACTGCGGTTAATGCACCTCCAATAGCCAAAGCGAGAGGGGACAAGGCCAATCTAATGTTCATTTTCTAATTCCGTTTTAGTTTATAAAATAACAATATTGCGAATAAGAACAAATATCATTTATATTTGCAATATATATTTTTTGATCTATATTTGCTTTGCAATATGCAACACAACTAATGATATAAGAATCAATAAAAACAATAAGATAGAAAAATTCTCTTTCTTTTAACCCCGAAAGAGAGCACTTGAAAGCGAGTTGTGAGCAGGTGACAACAACGTTTTGGAAATTAGGAAAGCCCCATGAAATCTACGATAATCATCGTGAGTCACGTCGTGAATGATGCGATCACTCACGGCTTCGTGCCGACAGCAAAAGCGATGGGTCTCCACGTCATTTTGATCACAGACCACAAACTCAACCACTTAAAACTGGCAAATGAAGATGACCGCTTTAATCCCGATGAAATTTTGGAATGCGATGTCTTCAACCCTCTTGAACTCATCGAAATCATCACAGAGCAAGAGCTAGAACCTCATGCTGTTTTCAGTAACAGCGACCACCTACAAACTTCCACCGCAATCTGTGCACAGTTCTTTGGTGTGCCTGCTAAAGATTGGAATGTGACTCTTAAGGCGAAAAACAAATACTTAACTCGTCAGGTTCTCAACGAAAAATCGTTACCTAATACTCGAAGTGTTTTGTTAAGTCGAGAGAGCGCTCCTGTATTCGATTTCGATTTTCCTGTCGTTGCGAAGCCCAAGGAGGGCGTGGCTAGTTTAGACGTGCAGCGCTGCGAGTCTGTAGCTGAGCTGGATAACTATTGCGATACGTTTTGGCAAAAGCACCCTACGACTCCCATTTTGGTTGAGGCGTTTTTACAAGGTCCGCTTATCACTGTCGAAACCATTGGCGACGGGGAAAATTTAGTCGCACTTGGTGGGTTCGATGTAGAACTCTCTGCGCCACCTTACTTCATCGAAACAGCGGCGAGTTGGAATGGTATTAACAGCGTGCACTACCGAAAAGAATGTATACGTCAGCTTCAAACATTTGGGGTGGGGTTTGGTGTCTGTCATAGCGAATTCATCATCACAGATTCGGGGCCGGTACTGGTCGAGATCAACTATCGAAGTATTGGTGATGGCCGGGAATTTTTGCTTGATAACCTCAGTGGCGGGAATTGGTTCAATACCATCTTAAATCTTCACTTGGGTCACAAGCTTGACCCTATATTTCGTATTGATGGCAGTGCCCATGTGCACTATGTAGTGGCGCAACAAAGCGGTTTGATTGAAGGGTCATCAACCTCTTTCATTCACCAAGAGGGCGATATTGTCACTCAACAGCAAGTGCTTAAGAAGGTTGGTGAGACGTTCCAACAAAGTTTCTCCAACAAGGATTACCTAGCGAGAATTTCGGTCGTTTCTCCTTCTGGTCGAACACTAGAACCCGCGCTACAACAGGCAATCTCTCGCTTCAATCTAACAGCAACAAACGAGGTAACAGCATGAATGAAAACGCGTTATACCTCACTCAACGCTTAGTCGATACTTGCTTGCGTGAAGATTTATTCGGATTAGTTTCTCAAAGCCGATTTGAATCTCAGCTCCCGAGTACACTCAAGTTATCTTCTTATCCTCGTAATCAAATTTGGGCTGTTTTTGCGGGTTCAGACTTTACACTCTACTTGCCCGTTACTCCGAGCTATTACATGCAGCGTTGGGTATACGGCCAACCAGATGGCTCGAAAGGTGATGGTTGGTTCATCGAGAGAAATGGTGTCGTTGAAACCCAGCAGCACTATCAAGATTGGATCGAATTATTGAAAGCAAGTGCTCACGAAAGCTCGCATTCGTTATTAGATGGTTATTTGCAAGAACTCGAATGCGCAGAAAAACACAAAGGATTGTGTGATAGCGCCTTCAGTCAGCAATCCGAATCACTCATGCAGCCGATTTCTCAACTAGAACGTTGGGAGAAAAAGCTATTACGTGCCGATCAAATCGCATCCTATCTTGACCACCCTTACTACCCGACAGCACGTGCTAAGTTCGGTTTAAGCGATCACGACCTAGAACAATTCGCGCCAGAATTTGCACAAAGCTTTGAACTTCGTTGGCTCGCAATCGAGAAGTCACTCGTTACATTGACCAGTCCACAACCAGAATGTTGGCCAACGATGGAGCAAGTGGGTCTGCCCGCCGATTTTGCTCTTAGCCATGAGTTATTCCCCGCACACCCATTAACACTAAGAAGTCTTGATGGACTTCCTGATGGTGTCATTGAAGCGCCGGTTGCGTGTCTTGAGGTGACTCCTACCCTGTCAGTGCGCACTGTGGTCGTGAATCAAGCACCACAGACTCACATCAAAGTACCGCTGATCATGCGATCTTTAGGTACTAAAAACATTCGCCTAATCAAACCATCGACGCTCTATGATGGGCATTGGTTTGAACGTTTATTGACGCACTTAGAGCAAACAGATCAAGACTTACGTGGCACGCTTTTCCATTGTAATGAGAAACATGGCGGCCATGTTGGAGACGATAAAACCTTTGCTTACATTGTGCGTGAATACCCGCAGAGCTACTTCCAAGACAAAGCACCGGTGCCTGTGGCTGCGCTTGCCAGCCCAATGCCTGATGAACGTTTATTCTTGGAACACCTCGCTGAACAGTATTATCAGCAAGATACGCTGACTTGGTTTAAAGATTACGTTGATCTGCTTTGCAAAGTGCACCTTACATTGTGGATTCGTTACGGTATCGCTTTGGAGTCCAACCAACAAAACGCCATCATTGCATTCGATGAGCAAGGCAAGATGACCTTAGCCATGAAAGACAACGATGCAGCACGTATTTGGCCAGAACGTTTCCAAACGTTTGAACAACAATCGCCTGTAAAATGTGAGCAGCTTTTAGATCAGCGCATCACTGTAGACAACGAACTTGCTCTTGGTCAGATGTTTACCACGATTACTTTGCAGTTAGACATTGCCGCGATTGTCGAAGCAATGGCGACGAAAGGAATCGCCACGTCAGCTTATCTATATGAAGTGGTTGCCAATAGCCTTTCCCAACAGCTTAGCCAGTTGGACAAACAAGGACACAACACCAAGCTCGCAAACGAGATGTTGTTTGAGTCACCCAACCTATACGCTAAATATCTATTGAGCTCAGGTAGCTTGTTGTCTAAAGAGTCATCCGGTGCAAGCGATATCAATAAATTTTATGGCTTGTCAGCACCGAACTTTTTATTGCTAACCAGCGAAGAAGCACAACACGCTTACCTTGAAAACATCAAGCAGAGTGTGAGTTAACGCATCATGACCAAACTCATCTATTGTGTACTTTTAAGCCACTTTATCGCCGCGTTTGCAGCCTTAGGCATGCCGCTATTTTTGCCAATGGTATTGCCAACACTGGATGCAAAAATTACTTCGGACTGGGCGGGGGTACTGTTCATTTTGCCGACCTTTTGCACTGCCGTTGCGGCACGCTTTTGGGGGCAGTTTGCTGATAAATATGGCAGACGTCGCTCTCTATTACGTGCTCAACTCGGGCTTGCAGCAGGCTTCGCGCTGTGTGGCTTAGCCGATAATCTCTCAATGTTTGTGTTTGGTCTTATCATTCAAGGAACCTTTGGTGGCACCATGGCCGCCTCAAACAGCTACTTATCCAGCCAAATCAACGATGCGAAATCACTCGGTAAGTCACTCAATAAAACTCAGCTTTCTGCCCGTCTGGCTCTAATTATTGCTCCGATAGGGCTTGGCTGGAGCTTATCAGAAACAAACCCGCTGAACGCGTATCTGTGGTTGTCCGCTTTGCCGCTATTCGCGCTATTGATCACCTTAACATTACCCATCGATTACTTAGCGAAATCTAAGGGAATTGTAAAAGATCAGGTATCGAATAAAGCTCAAAGCAGCCAAACCAACTCGTTAAATACGCTTTATTGGGTGTTTGGCGCGCAGTTCAGCTTTGCTTTCGCCATGGTCGTCACGTTCCCCTATTTCTCGCCTTATGTGCAGCAATATGGCGTGACAAGCCAAGCGTGGATTGGGTTTTTATATGCCCTCCCACATGGTGTTTATCTGCTCTTTGCAGGAAAAGTCCATCTGTTCTCAGAATGGGTTGATCGCCACCAGTTTGAACGTAATCAAGCGCAGCGTACTTTATGGCTAGGCTTTGGTTTGCTTTCACTCAGTGCAGCAATGCATCTCACTCCTTATCAAGAAGTGTTGATTATTGCTCGTATTGTTTTCGGACTTGGCATGGTTTGCTGTTATCACGGCTTGCATCAAGCGTTAGCAAACCAAATTGATCGACGACAAAGCGGCAAAGTATTTTCGCGCTTTGACGCTATGTCTAAATGGGGTGGCGTTGCGGCTGGGTTGAGCGCGTCTTTTATATCAAGCTTGGGCTGGCTTGAGTTTCCTTTCATACTTTCTATGTTGGTCAGTGGCATTGCTGCTATCGCGCTGATCATCCATTCAAAATTTGGACATCAACATGTTACAGACTCAATTATCTCCAAGTGAACATTACGCTGAAGACCAAGCTCTTCAAAATCGTAAAAAAGTACTGCTAAACCGAGAAAAAGCCCAACTCAATACCATCATGGGCGTGGTGAACTGTTACTTGCGTGAATACGCGATACCCAATGAACAGGTTAATTGGCGCTACAGTTCTGCCTCTCTGCCTCAAACTTTGAAAAGAAACTACAACGCTCACCAACGCGTGGCCATTCACCTACCTCACCAAGATCAACCTCAGAAAAATGGTCTGATGGTTTTACCCGTTGAGTACACCAGTAAACTGGGGAAAGTGAAGCTCAGTGATACACCTTGGGCTAAAATGCCCGGTGCAGCTTGGTGCAAATTGGACGCAACTCAAACCCTGACGCATCTACTCAGTTACCTAAAAGAAATGCTGACGATTCCATTCAATCACGAGTTGGTCGAGCAAATGGAAAACAGTTTGTTGATTACCGAGCAGTTCCTAAACTCAGACAACTCACCTCAGCATCACAACGCGTTTATCGCATCAGAGCAATCGTTACTTTGGGGACATACTTTTCATCCAACGCCAAAGAGTCGCTCAGGGGTCAGTATCGATGATCTGCTAGCGTGTTCCCCTGAGGTTGGCGCTAAGGTTCCCCTATATTGGTTTAAGGTCGACACCGCGTTGCTCGACGTCTTGAGTTCAGATGACCGAACCTCACCAACGACCATGCTTGAACAACTTGCACCTGATGAAAACAATTCCGCAGGTACTATGCTTTACCCTTGCCACCCTTGGGAAAGTTACACACTTTTGCAAAACCCAGTGGTCAAAACGGCCATTCAACAAGGCAAAATCATCCCGCTTGGATTAGGTGGTGAAAAACTCTTACCCACTTCATCCGTGCGCACTCTGTACCACCCAGATATGGATTGGTTTGCTAAGTTCTCTATCAATGTACGTTTAACTAACTGCGTACGTAAAAACGCATGGTATGAGCTCGATAGTGCCGTTCAATTAACCTCGATTCTGCATCCCATCAAAGAGAGTGAACAGTTACGTAATCCTGTATTCAAGGTAATGACTGAACCTTACGCGACCACATTGGATCTAGAGTCGGTTGCCGAGCAGGAACAAACTGATGTTATTAAAGCTCGCGAGTCGTTTGGTATTTTGTATCGAGAGAATTTCACCTTAAGCGAAACCGATATTTTGCAACCAACGTTAGCGGGAGCCCTCTTTGCTTACGATACAGACGGGAACAGCTGCATCGCCACTCAACTCAAACAAAAAGCGCAAACAACACAAAGCCAATATGACAATGTCGCCACGCTGTGGTTTGAGCGCTATCTGCATTGTTTGATTCCGGGCGTCTTTAACTACTACTTCAAACATGGGGTTGCGTTTGAACCGCACTTACAAAATACGTTGATTGGATTTGAAAAAGGCATGCCTTGCTGTGTATGGATTCGAGACTTAGAAGGCACCAAGCTACTACGCGAGTTTTGGCCATCAGAAACACTTCAGCAACTTTCAGAGCGTGCTCGTCAATCGGTGTACTACAGCCGTGAGCAAGGTTGGAACCGTATTGGCTATTGCACCTTCATTAACAATATCAGCGAGGCCATTTTCTTTATCGCTGAGGGTAACTCGGCACTTGAGAATACGTTATGGGGAACTTTAAAAGACGCTATCGTCCGCTGGCAGTCTATCAATGGCCAGCAACCCGAACTAATGGCATTGCTTAACGATGGTCATTTCCCAAGCAAAAATAACTTCACAACACGTTTGATGCAAAATTCCGATAAAGAGTCCGGTTACACCCAAGTTGCAGCACCGAGGCCAACTCATTCAAAAGGAGTTCACCATGCTTAATTCTCCTCAACTTTCAGCCTCTATCCATCAAGAAATCCAGCAATTGGCCAAGCAACAAACGCAACCATTATGTGCTTATCTTTATGATCTCGATGCATTGGAGCAGCACATTAAACAGATGCGCCATGTATTGCCTAAAAACGTAGAGCTATTTTACGCTGCGAAAGCGAATCCTTCAGAGCCAATATTACGCACTTTAGCCCCTTATGTTGATGGTTTTGAAGCGGCATCAGGCGGAGAGCTTACACACCTCCACCAGCAACAACTCGACAAACCACTGATCTTTGGTGGCCCAGGGAAAATGCCCAGTGAGTTAGAGCAAGCGATTATACTCGATGTTGATGCGATTCATGTCGAAAGCCTCACTGAGTTACAACGCATTGGTGCTTTAACTCAGAGGTTGAATCGACCTGCTTCGATCTTCTTGCGTATGAACATTGACATTGGTGACATCACACTTAGCAAGTTAGCCATGGGAGGAAAGCCAACCCCGTTTGGCCTAGATGAGAGTGAGTTAAGTAATGCCTTGATGTACCTACGCGATTTCCCCTTAATAAAGTTGAAAGGCTTTCACTTCCATTTGATGTCACATCAACTCGACGTTGATCGCCACCTCGCCTTGATGCAACGCTATTTCCAAGTGGTCAAAGAGTGGAAAAAAACGTTCTCACTCGATGAGTTGATCATCAACCTCGGTGGAGGTATGGGGATCAATTACCAAAACCCTAAACAACATTTTCCTTGGATGGAGTTCTGCGACAAATTGGAGTTCCTGATTTCCAAGGAACATTTACAAGATTGGAAGCTGCGTTTTGAATGTGGCCGCTACATCTCTGCACCTTGTGGCTATTACGTAATGGAGGTCTTGGATATTAAACAAAATCTTGGCGAGCATTTTGTGATTGCCCGTGGTGGCACGCATCATTTCCGTACTCCGGCAGCGCAAAGCCATGACCACCCTTTTGCAATCGTGAAAAGTAATCAGCAACCCACGATTTCACATCCGATAAACCATGCCACAGCCACGTTGGTTGGACAGCTTTGTACGCCAAAAGATGTTCTGGCACGAAATCAACATATCGAGCAAGTCGATATCGGTGACTATGTGGTGTTCACTCTAGCAGGCGCTTATGCTTGGAACATCTCGCATCAAAACTTCTTAATGCATGAACCTCCAGTGTTTCATTATTTCTAAGCGTCCCGCTGTGCTCTATGATTTCTAACTGATAGTTTGAGTTGAAACTCCATAGAGCCAGCTAAAGGCACTCAATAAAAAGGCACCAAATAAAAAGGCGTTAGTAAACTCAAGTCTACTAACGCCTTTCTTCTGTTTATCTTAGCCCTTTTGCAAAACAGCTGCAGTGATTGAGTAACCGACTCCCCACTGTGATCGTAATGCAGAACCAAACCGTAGTTAATTGAAATACAAATACTTAGCATTTTTATCGACTACTCAGCGGGAGCAACACATGGACAACAGAATCACCATTTTAGAGTTTCTCAGAGTGTTCGATTGCATTCGCTCCTCGGGCAAGCCATTGGAAAGCAAATATCAGCTGGACGAGATGGTAGCGTGGCACGATTACGATGGTTACACCTGTTGGTTGAGCTACCGAGACGTTACGGTGACCCTGATGTTCCACGGTTCATTGAAGATCGAATACGACAAAACATCGAACTATGAAGACTTCATCAAGCGTTGTTTAGCTATGCTTGAAACTGAGCCTTCGCCGTAAACTACCCATAGCTAACGAGTAAATAACGCAAAGCCTATGGGGAGCAGTGGAGAAAATGATGAATAGAACCAATTGTAAAACGCGGTCACTCCTCACGTTAACCACACCTTTACTCCTTCTACTAAGCCTACATTCGTTAAGTCTTAAGGCTGAAGCAATAGGGACAAACATGATCGACTTTACACAAGCGAGTGAGCATCAAAACTGGACAGTGACCAACGACGATGTAATGGGCGGCATCTCAACAGGCGAGCTCATTTATGTTGATAATATGAGTCGATTTAGGGGCGAGCTATCGTTAGAAAATAATGGTGGTTTCAGTTCTGTAAAGCGCTCCATTGAATCACCTGCCCATGAAATAGATAGTGCAGAGCTAGTTTTTGTTAGTGATGGTCGCACCTACCAACTGAGGTTTACAACATCAAAAGACGGCAATCGAGTTCAATACAAACACGATTTCGATACCATTAAGGGAGAGCAATTTAGCAAGGTGTTCCACTTCGATGATTTTCAAGCGGTGTTCAGAGGTCGACTACTGAACGATACGCCGGAACTTAGGGCACAAGACATCAAACAAATCGGCTTTTTGATTGCAGACAAACAGGCATCGCCTTTTGAGCTAAACCTAATACAGCTTCACTTCAAAACATCGAAACCTATCATATCACCAGAAGCTAATTAAACTGACTAAACTGAAAACAAACAAAAGCCCCTGATACCTTTTGACTAGCAATCAGATATCAGGGGCTTCTTCTATTTAAACCGTCAACAATTCAAAACAACGGCGGATTAAAACATCAGCAATTAGTATTTGATAGCTGTTTTACCAATCGAGGCACTGCTTTCAATACGTTGGTGTGCATCTTTGATTGTATCCACACTAAAGCCATTTAGGGTCGTGGTTAGCGTCGTTTTAATACGGCCCGCATCAATCAGGTTCGCAGCTTGGAATAAGATGTCTTGCTGCTTCTGGATATCTTCAGTGTTAAACAGTGAACGTGTAAACATCAGTTCCCAAACAAAGCCTGCTGATTTACCTTGCAGCGCTGATAAGTCAATGCCACCGTCAAACTCTACGATCGAACTGATCATGCCTTGCGGTGCAATCAGCTCAACCATCGCATCCCAGTGCCCTTTGGTATCAGCAACATTGAAGATGTAGTCGACATGTTGAATGCCTTGCTCTCGCACTGACTCGACAAGGTTACGGTGGTTCACCACATAGTCCGCCCCCATATCCCTTACCCATTGTTCCGTTTCAGGTCTTGAAGCTGTAGCGATAACATTCAGGTTGGTCAGTTGCTTAGCCAGTTGAATCGTAATTGAACCAACACCGCCTGCGCCACCAATGATCAGGATAGACTTTTTCTCTTCAGGACGAACACGCAGGCGGTCAAACAACGCTTCCCATGCAGTTAGTGTTGCTAGTGGCATAACGGCTGCAGCTTCATCAGAAAGGCTCTTAGGCGCTTTAGCGGTAATACGGTAGTCCACAGCTTGGAATTCTGCGTTAGCACCCATACGTGTTACGTCACCCGCATAGTACACACGGTCACCGACTTCGAAGCCTTCAACGTCAGCACCTTTGCCAACAACTTCGCCGACTGCGTCATAGCCCAGCACTTTTGGCTGCTCAAGAGTTTTGTCTTTAGCATTACGAATACGAATTTTGGCGTCAGCAGGGTTGATAGAAGTCGCGCTTACTTTTACCAGCAAGTCATTATTTTTTAGTTCTGGCAGACTCGTTTCAAACTCAAATAAACTGTCTTGCTCTGTAATCGCAAGTGATTGAGTAAATCCGATAGCTTTCATTATTGATGGTACTGACATTGTGCTTTCTCCTTGAATTAGACGAGTTAATCTTAGTCAATTCTCACTCTGGATAAACCGCCTAATATTTGAATGATTCTCAAATAATTTTTGATAGTGGTGTTACCGCTATCTGGGTAATGCAGACATCTAACTGCATTGCCAACGGCTTAGAGGTTAAATAAGGCCTTTCTCAATCAACCAATCATGTGTCACTTGATCTTGTGGTTTACCTTCACGGCAAACTTTGTAATCCAGATCTGCGATGATGTCGTTCGAGAAGCGTAGGGAGTCCAACTTCTGAATCTGTTGTTCGCTGAACAGATGCTTCTTGTCGTCTCTTAAAAGAAGCACTGCTCTGTCCACAATTCCGAGTAGGCCTTTTGGCTCTTTGAGCTCACGAATATCGTAACGATAGTGCAAAAACTGAGGTTTCCACAGTGGCACTACCACCCACTCTTTGTTTGCGACCGCACTTTCAAAGGCACTGAAACAATCATCTTCACTGCCAGGAAAGAACTCGTAGCCGGCATCGCTCAGGCCATAGTCTTTCATCATCTGGATAGAGAAGCGTGTGATGCCAGCGCCGGGGTTGATGCCTTGGATGGTCGAGTTCATTTTCTCGATCACTTCGGCCTTTAATAAATCAGAGACTTCAGAAACCGCGTCTTCAGGCACATAGTCTGGTACGCCCCACAAAGCATAAGGTTCATAATGAAACCCAAGCTCGATAAGCGGCTCAACTTCTTCAACGCCCGCTTTGTAGAGACCATGACTTGATGGCAACCACGCAGAAGAAAGCATATCCACTTGGCCTGTTTTCAGCTTTTCAAAGTTCTCTTGATGTGGAGAGAGAATACGCTCTACCTCAAAACCCATGGCTTTCAATACATTGGCAACCAATGATGCGGTCGTACGGTGGAACGACAAATCCGTTACACCCATTATGATTTTCTTAGTCATCTTGTCCCCCTAGATCGTAGGCTTCGTTCATACAGTGTGTACTGCACTACGTTGTCGATAGGGGAAATGATAGTGAGAAAATTACTAATGAAAAACAGCCTCATATTTGAATTATTATCAAATTAGTTTTGACAATTAAGTGTTTGAAGCTAACTTAGGAGCGATAATTAGAGATAACCCATCTGCAGATTGTGATGGGGAAATATTCCAACGCCATGTTTAGAACATAATTCAATACAGGTAGACAACATGCTTCTTGAAGACTTACAGGTCATTTTGAAAGTGGCAGAGTTTCGTAGTATCACTGCAGCAGCCACCAACCTTGATATGCGTACGGCTACCGCAAGCGCTGCCGTTAAACGTGTTGAAGCGGCTCTGGGGGCGGAATTGTTTGTAAGAACCACGCGCCACCTAAGGCTCTCTTCAGCAGGCGAGCGCTATTTACCTGATTGTGAACAAGCCTTAAAAATGTTGGAGCAAGCGAAACTCAACATGAGAGAAGAGCTTGGTATTGTTGACGGTGAAATTCGCATCGCGCTTTCTTCTGATCTAGGACGAAACCTAATCACACCTTGGCTTGATGAGTTTTTACTGGAATACCCTAACGCCGCACTACGTACTAGCATCAGCGATAGCAATATCGATTTTTACCGTGATTCTGTTGATATGGCGTTGCGTTACGGCTCTCCGACTGATGCCAACATGTATGGCTTTAAAATCTGCGATGTACCCAGAATATTGTGTGCGGCCCCTGAATACTTGGCTGAAATGGGAACACCAAAACACCCGAGTGACTTAGCGCAGCACAATGGGTTGCTTTACCAACTCCATGATATGTTACAAGACGAGTGGGTCTTTAACGATGGTACTCAAGATCATAAAGTGAAACTAAAAGGAAATCGCGCTTCGAACGACGCAGACCTTGTCAGACGTTGGTGTATCGCAGGTAAAGGAGTGGCAATAAAATCTTGTTTAGACATGTCACCTCATCTGCTTTCAGGTGAAGTGGTTAAAGTCATGCCTGAGTTTAAGCCGACCCCTACCGAGCTGTGGTTAGTGTGTCCAAGTCGTCAATCCATCACCCCGACTGTTCGCTTATTAAGAGATCTATTCCGCGATAAAACTGCGGAGATCCTTTCGCAACTGAGCGAACAAGGCATTATAGAAAGCAAAATATCATAGGATCTAATGCAGCTTGGATATAAGAAGTAGAGATACAAAAAAGGCGTTAGAGAACTTCAATTCGCTAACGCCTTTAATCATTTGAACATCATATGGGTATGATGAACATGCTGACTTTATTACAAGTACTTGGTTTAATAACCTTAATACAAGAGTTTAGTTTGACTCGTCTTCAACAACGTCACAACCTGCACAGCACTGAAGAGCAATTTCATGTTCGAAGGTGATGGTGTCTTCGCCTTCTTCCAGTAGCTCTGCGATTTCATCCGCGACTTCTTTCTCATCATCCGCTTCAATTTCGCTTGCTAGCTCTTCTTCTGAATAACCGAAGAAGTTAAGCAATAGGTACTCACGAGCTTCCTCTTTAGTACATACCACGTTTGCTGAAAGATCAGGTGTAATCTCACCTTGCGCAAGCGTCGCTGTCAGTTGAGCTATCACATCCTCTTTCATCGCAGGCGTTAACCAACCAAGATCAGTACTTACCGTCGTTTTTTTACAGTCGAAGCAAGGCAGTTGATGAAAATAGTATTGAAAGGTAGTCATAAGTAATTTCTTCTTTAAATGTTGTATAGCGAGATTATGCGCGTTTTGTAGCAAAATACTATCTCAATCACAACCTGAAACCGCTTCGTGCTGAGTATTTTTACCAGCGCCGCGCAAGCTGATGTGATCATTCGATAAAAGCGCTGTTTTACCTATGCTTACTCAGCTTTACGCTTGTTTACATTTGTACGGGTAATATATGCCTCATCAAATAATAAGCGTGGCACTTCACAAATGCTTTAGTCCTTGCTTAGCTTCGACGCTCTAGCTATCAGACCACGACTTACTTGGCTACTTGGCCCTGACTTGTTTGAAATAGCTTTGTTTTCAATTAACTTACTTGCACTTGGCTTATTTTGAACCACGCTTATTTAAATCACCCGTTTCGGATACCCAATCAATGATCATCACAAAATATCAAGCCCTTGCCCTTTCATCAGTTGCTTTGCTCGTTACAGGCTGCTCACCATCATCAGATACACCCTCGGTCAGCAACGTCAGTGATTACCAAGGCTCAGCGAGTATTACTCAAGGGTTGGCGACCACCGTTGAATCGAATCTCTTTGAGTGTGCAAACGGACGTAGCCGAGTGGCGGGCGTCGGGGAAATTACGGACTCGGAAGGAAAGGTTTGGACGGTTCCAGCCAAGAACAACTTTGCGACAGGGCCGAAAGCCTTTGATCTTTATGAAGAGTGCTCAAACACCACGCCAAGCAGCCTAGCCGAAGTCGATCAAAGATCTGTACCGGTAGCTGTTGTGGATCAAGACGGTGAGGAAATAACAGGCTATATTTTTGCCGATAACTATTTCGAACTTTATATCAACGGCAAGTTAATCGCGGTAGACACCGTTCCTTTCACACCGTTTAACTCAAACATCGTCAAATTTAAGGTGAAGAAGCCTTACACGATTGCGGTGAAAGTGATTGATTGGGAAGAAAACCTAGGTCTTGGCAGCGAAGATAACCGCGGAAAGGCATACCACGCTGGTGATGGTGGCTTTATTGCGAGCTTTAGTGACGGAACCGTGACAGGACCAGACTGGCAAGCACAAACCTTTTATACCTCACCGATTTATGACCTGACTTGCTTGAGTGAAGTGGACGGGAAGCGTCTTTCTGAAAGCTGCACCACGGAAGGAACGGACCACGGTCAAGATGCCTACGCCGCTCATTGGGAAACACCAAACAACTGGATGAACCAAGAGTTCGATTCAACATCTTGGCCTCAAGCATCGGTATACTCAGAAGACGATATTGGCGTAAACAATAAAAAAGCGTACATGAACTTTATCGAAAAATTCAGTGGTGCAGGCGCAAGCTTTATCTGGTCGACAAATGTCGTTCTCGATAATGAAGTGCTACTGAGATACGAAGTTAAGTAGCTTTATTCCTTTGTAAGCAAGCCCAGTCACGAGTATGACTGGGCTTACTACTCAAACAGCTTGCTGGTGTTTCTAATTCACAGCGAACCTGATCATAATCTTGAGTCATCTCATTACGACGAAGTTTGCGAAGTCTTGTTTGCTCCACGCGACTTAGCTTTGTAATTGTGTAACCAGCAACAAAACAACCCGATGCACAGACCCCAAAATGCGCTACCGATTCCCAGTAAATTGGTCCCAGAAGCAGTGAATAAGAAAGTAAGCAGTGCGGGTTCTCGGTAATAACTGTCTGCCATTGATACCGCAAGGCAATTCATCAATGTCGGCATCACCGCTAAGCCAGCAACCGCAATGACAATCTCAGAGGGTACGGCGCTAAACAGCGACACAAATGACATCCCCATCACACCAGCTAACAAGTAAAACCCGCCCATACAGATCCCCGCCATATAACGTGTCTTTGGATTACTATCCGCATTCGGGCCCATGCAAATAGCGCCCGTAATCGCTGCAAGGTTATACGCAAAACCACCAAACGGTGCGAAGATCAAACCTGTCACCCCGGTGGTGGTAATGATCTTCGATGAATCAACTTGGTATCCGTTCGCTTTTAGAACCGCAAATCCCGGTAAGTTCTGTGAAGCCATCGTCACTATAAACAATGGGATACCGACACTGAACAACGAAAAGAACTCAAAATCGGGCGTAATGAACACTGGGGTCGTTAATCCCATAGTCACCTGACTAACATCGAGTTTGCCAAACCCCACACACATAACCAGTGCGATGATGAAAATGCTTGGGATCAGTAAATTTCCTAACCGCGCTTTCGCCAGAATAAATATAGCGAGCATGACCGCTACGACTTGTACTTCTTCCATTAACGACGTGAATAAACCTAAGCCGAATTGCAATAGAATCCCCGCGAGCATCGCAGAGGCAATCGATGTTGGAATCTGTTTTAGGACTTTCTCAAATATCCCCGCTAATCCAACTAACGTGATCAACATCGAACTGAACAAAAACACGGCCACGGCCTGATTCATTGTCAGCCCTTCAAGAGACGTGATTAACAACGCAGCTCCAGGCGTCGACCACGCTGTAACCACAGGCTTCTTGTAGTGAAACGAGAGCAGTATCGTGGTTACGCCCATGCCAATTCCCAACGCCCAAAACCATGACGCCACTTGTTCTTCGGTTGCTCCAGCACTCATTGCCGCTTGGAAAATGATCGCCGCGGCGCTCGCATAACCAATGAAAACAGCGATAAAGCCGGTACTGACGTGAGAAAATTTTAGCTTAGTCATGTTAATTTATTCCTGCGTGCGTTATAACGTCCATAGACTGAACTTAGCACCCGTACGCTATAACGCACAACTGATTTTTGAAAAACTTGTAGAGAAAATATGCAAACAGAAATTAAAGTCGGCGTTAACTTGAAACGCCTTCGCCAAGAAAAAGGCTGGAGCTTAGACAAAACAGCGAAAGCAACAGGCGTGAGTAAAGCAATGTTAGGACAAATTGAACGTGGAGAATCAAGCCCGACAGTCGCTAAGCTCTGGCAGATAGCTTCTGGGTTCGAGGTGTCACTTTCGAGCTTTATCGCGGCTAGCCCAAACAGTGAACTGACGAGTTTATTCAGAGATGCAAACGAACTAAGGCATGAAGAATACAACATTGGGTTTTTCGTCAGTTTGTTGTTTCCTTTTGAGGAAGCACTAGGGTTTGAAATATTCGAACTCACCCTAGCACCCGATTACCAGCATGAATCTGCCCCACATAACGCAGGTGTCACTGAGCACATCTTATGCATTTTGGGAGAGATGGAAGTGATGTTTGATGATGAGTGGCATACGTTACGCGCAGGGCAAGCCGTCCGCTTTAATGCTAACCAGAACCATGGCTACAAAAATATCGGTGAAGGAAATGCCGTATTTCATAATGTGATTCACTACCCTAATAACAAGCAATAGTGCCGGATTTGGTGATAACGGCTATAACCGGATGTTTAGCGCTAACGAAAGAGCAGGCATCCCACTGGCTAGTATTCACTGAGAACGACTATACGTTGACGACCATGCTGCCATCTTCTGCTTGGTAACGTGCCCATAGTTGAGAAAGGTTTTCTTTATTAAGCTGTATCTCTTTTTCTTTCAGAAACGCTTCGTTGTGCAGCTTCGAATACGAGCGCTCAGCAAGGTCACAGCTAAATGTAACGATGGTTTTCCCTTTCCCCATTCTAGCTGCAGCGTATAGCGCACCTGCTACGTTCAGCGATGAACTGCTTCCTAGAAGAATACCGTCATGCTCCGCAACAAGGCGGGATATCGTCACCAAATCCTGATCGGGAAGCGTGATGGCACGATTGATTTTTGCCTGCCTGAAGTTTTCAACCGTTCGCATGATCCCTATGCCTTCCGTGAACGAACTTCCTGTGGATTGATAGTGTCCATTACGCAAAAACGAATAAATGCCGGACCCATTTGGGTCAACTAACCAAGTTTCGAGATTGGGTTTCTGCTCAGATAGATAATGTGAGTTTCCGGCAATGGTTCCACCAGTCCCCACCACAGAAACTAGAGCATCAATATTCCCCTGTGTTTGCTGCCATATTTCCGGTCCAGTATTTAAATAGTGCGCTCGATAATTACTGAGATTTTCAAACTGATCTGCCCACCAATAATTCTCATTTTCGACACCAATCCGCTTAGCCGTGTGGTAAAAATGTTCAGGGTTTGCAAAAGGACAAGGGTCGACCAATAACAGTTCAGCATTATAAAGCGAGATCATGCGCTCTTTCTCTTGTGCCTGCCCTTTTGGCATCACCACCAACATTTTGTAACCAAGGGATTTAGCGACTAGAGCAAGGCCGATCCCCGTATTTCCTGCGGTACCTTCAACGATTGTCATTCCCGGCTTAAGCTTTCCGGCTTCTACTGCATCCATTACCAACTGAAGTGCCGCTCTATCTTTAATCGAACCACCCGGGTTCTGGTGTTCGCACTTAATAAGAATCTCACAACCTGATATCTCTGAAAGGCTGTTGATTCTAACAAGATCGGTATCGCCGATGAGTTCACTGAGATTGTTTGCAATGTGGGCAAATGACATCGCGACTCCATTTATTTGTTGAGGATGAGTTTGTTGATCGATTGATCTGTCGATGATCATAAGCGTAGCTCTGAGGTCTGCTTAGTCAAGGAGTGGCGGAATTGAAAAGACTCTCATTTTCCAAATAACAATTATAATTAGGAGTGATCGAATAGACTGAGGGTACAAAAATGTTTCTAAAAGAGAAAAAGAGCGGTGACCTCGTAGATGTAACTGAAATGACCAAATTAACCAACTTATTTCAGGACAGTATCGAAGGTCGGTTTCAAGCTGGCGAAGAACAGCAAGACCCTGAGATGTTTAAAAAGTCCGAACTGGTGTTTATGTCAGGTGAAGAGTTACCTCGATGCTGGACAGATCCAAACTACCGCTCAGAGGTTAAATAACCTTAACTCTTCCAGAGTACCAAGTGAGTTGTAATTGAAACTCTGTTCTAAAAGCGTTTGACGATGGCCTTGTGGGCTATGTAATGGCATAGTTCATTTGGCCCCCTGTTAAAGCGTTAAGACGCATCTTTACTAGGCACAAAAAAGCGAGCCACTTAGGCTCGCTTTTCAATTGTTTATTAAGCAGTTGCTTCGATTACAGAAGTTCTACCGACTGTTGAGCAATAACGAACTCTTCGTTAGTTGGGATAACCATTGCTACAGCGTCTAGCATTTCTGATTTAGCGATGATGCCTTCAGCGCCAAAACGAGCGGCTTCATTGCCTGCTACATCTTCAACAAAACCAAGAATCTTAAGGTTGTTTAGAATTTCACGACGTATTGGTAGAGAGTTCTCACCGATACCGCCAGTGAAGATGATGCCGTCTAAAGAGTCTAGCGTTGCAAGGTAAGAAGCGACGTATTTAGCTACGCGGTAAGTAAACACCTCAAACGCAAGCTTAGCGCCTTCATGGCCCTCTTCCATTGCTTCTAAGATGCCACGAGCATCGCTCGTAAGACCAGACACGCCAAGGAAGCCAGACTCCTTGTTTAGAGAGTTAAATACTTGCTCTTGTGACCAACCTTTCTTAAGTAGGTATTCGATAATACCTGGGTCTAAGTCACCACAACGTGTGCCCATCATAAGGCCAGAAAGCGGTGTGAAGCCCATTGAAGTATCAACACTGTTACCGTCTTTGATAGCACATACAGAAGCACCGTTACCTAGGTGAACAGAGATGAAGCTCGATTCTTCTACTGGCTTGTTGACCATTTTCGCAGCTTCACGGCTAACGAAGTAGTGGCTAGTACCATGGAAGCCGTAGCGACGAACGCCGAAGTCTGTGTATAGCTCTTTTGCGATTGCACCTGTAAATGCACGTTGTGGCATTGTTTGGTGGAAAGCAGTATCAAACACAGCGAACTGAGGTAGAGAAGGGAAAGCTTCAATCGCAGCACGGATACCGATAGCACCTGCTGGGTTATGAAGTGGAGCTAAGTCAGATAGGCTTTCAATCTCACTCGTTACTTCTTCAGTAATACGAACGGTTTGAGTGAACTTCTCACCACCGTGAACGATACGGTGACCGATCGCTACGATATCAGCTGTGAAGCCCAAGTCTTCCATCAGGCCAACCAATTTGCCAATGGCAATTTTGTGGTGGTTACCCTCGCCTTGAATAGCAATTTCTGTTTTCTGACCTTGATGCTTCCAGCTCATGCGAGCATCTTCAAGACCAAAACACTCCCCTAAGCCACTTAATACTGCGTCACCAGAAACAGAATCGATGACAGCAAATTTAAGGGAAGAACTACCCGAGTTAATAACCAGAACAAACGAATTAGACATTGGATATGGATCCTGTTTCAGTACGAATTTAGTGAAGTTTGCGCTTCAATTTTAGTTAAGTCTATTATTCAATAATTTTTGAATCTTTCAACTTTTGTTTTGCAAAAACCACCAAATGAACACAAATAAGTTGATCTTAGTCATCAATTCATTTCTTTCGAGAACGAAAATTAAAAAATAGTTGAATTAGATAAAGTAAATGCACTTATGAAACTGATAGATTCATACAAACCACATTGAGAGCAAAGTCATCTCGGATTGAAATCTTATCCAAGAGTCCAATTCATAAATTAAGCCCATAAAGCCAAAAAACAAGCTAGCGTTCGACGCTGCGACTTAAAAAATACAGCGCGACACTTAAATATAGAGCGGTTGGTTATCAATACCCGCTGATAGACTTTAAGGCGTTTAACTTCGCCTCAGCACTATAAATAGATCACCTATTCGGATCGAAAGGTTGAGCAGCTCTTACTTCAAAATCCATTTCATTTTTCATTATAGCTGTGCACTTCTTTTGCTAGACATCGCTCGACTCCCATACATCCAGACTAAACACGCTACACGGCGCTTTACGCACATCTCACTGTTGCAGCCTTATGATGCGAGGCGCTATCTTAAACAGGGCTCAGAACGTGCTACAGGCGTGAAGAATAAAATAGCAGGCACAAAAAAGCCGAGCATTATGCTCGGCTTTTAAATTCACTGTTTAAGCTATTCGTCTATAAGCACTTGGCTTGTAAGCTTCAGCTTAAACTAAAGGTTGATTAACCTTCGCTGCGCTCTGGACGACGACCGCGGTTGCCGCCATTGCCTGCTGCTGCGCTGCCATGGCCACGTTCGCCACGGTGGTTACCACGGTGATCACCACCACGGTTACGGTCAAAGCGACGTTCGCCATCACGACCACCAGCAGAGTTACCATCACGACCGCCAGCTGGGCTACCATCACGGTTACCACGGTAGCCACCACGACCGCCATTGCCACCTTCACGGTTACCGCCTTCGCGATTACCGCCTTCACGGTTACCACGATAGCCGCCGCCATCACGACCGCCACGACCGCCATCACGACCGCCGCCGCCACGACGAGGCTCACGGAAATCGTTGAAATCAACAACTACAGCGCCAGCTTCTTTTTGACGAATGCGAAGTTTGCTTAACTTACCAGTAGTTTCAGAGTTCATTGCTTTTGGAAGCTGAACGTAAGTAGAACCTTGGTCTAGCTTGATAGCACCGATAGAACCTTTAGTTAGGCCTAGTTCGTTTGCTAGTGCGCCAACGATATCTTTAACCTGAACACCTTGCTCACGGCCAACTTGTAGTTGGTAAGTATCCCAATCTTGCGTATTGAAGTTACGACCACCACCGTCACGGCCATTGTCACGATCTTCACGACGATCTTTACGACGGTTCTTATCGCGCTCGATAGCAGCGATCATTGGGTCTTCGCCAACGTAGAATAGTGGGCTCTTACCTTGCTGACGCTTAAGAAGCATTGCAGCTAGAGTAGCAGCATCAACTTCTAGAGATTCTTGTAGTGTAGAGATTAAACCTGCGAAGTTTTCTAGAGCTTTGCTCTCTTTCTCAGTTTCAAGCTCAGCACCAAGCTTAGCAACACGTGCAGCAGCAACTTCGTCACGTTGTGGAAGTTGGATTTCTTCCATTTGAGACTTAGTTACACGCTCGATTGTGCGAAGCATACGGATTTGGTTAGTACGAACTAGTAGGATCGCTTTACCTTTACGTCCAGCACGGCCAGTACGGCCAATACGGTGGATGTAAGATTCAACATCGAATGGGATGTCGTAGTTAAATACGTGAGTGATACGTGGAACATCAAGACCACGTGCTACAACGTCAGTTGCAACTAGGATATCGATAACACCTTGTTTGATGTGATCAACAGTGCGCTCACGTAGAGACTGAGGAATATCACCGTGCAATGCAGCAGCTTTGAAGCCACGTGCAGATAGCCAATCAGCTAGACGCTCTGTGTCTTGACGAGTACGTACGAATACGATTGACGCGTCAGTTTCTTCAGTTTCAAGAAGACGAGACATTGCTTCGTCTTTCTCTACGCCTTTAACAACCCAGTAATTCTGCGCTACTTTGTCAACTGTGTGGTTAGTACCAGCAACGTCAACTCGTGCAGGGTTACGTAGGTAACGGTCAACAATAGTCTTAACCATTGGAGGCATAGTTGCAGAGAAAAGTACACGTTGTGCAGATTCTGGAGCTTGCTCAAGGATCCAAGTAACGTCATCTACGAAACCCATTTTTAGCATTTCATCTGCTTCATCAAGAACAAATGTATGTGCTTCATCTAGGTGTAGACGGTCACGAGTTAGTAAGTCTTTAACACGACCTGGAGTACCAACAACAATGTGAGCACCGCGGCTTAGAGCACGCATTTGGTCAACAATTGAAGCACCACCGTAGATTTCAAGAACTTTAAGACCGTTGATGTCACGACCTAAGTTTTTGATTTCCGCAGCAACTTGAATCGCTAGCTCACGAGTAGGAGCCATGATGATTGCTTGTGGTTTGTGTTGGTTCAGGTTGATTTTGTTAAGTAAAGGCAGAGAGAATGCTGCTGTTTTACCAGTACCAGTCTGTGCTTTACCTAGTGCGTCACGGCCTTCAAGAAGAAGAGGAATAGCTGCTGCTTGGATTGGAGTCGGAGAAACGAAACCCATGCTATCAAGAGCTGAAAGAATGTTATCGTTAAGGGCTAATTCATTAAATTGAATTACAGATTCGGACATTGGGATCCCACTATATATAAGTAAACAAAAGGTCCCGGGAGCTCTATCAATTCCAATACTGATCCAATCAGATACTGATTCCATTCAGAGTTACGAAGCAGTAATAAAACACTTCAAGCCATTAGGGACGTCTAAGGGAGGCGGATTATTCCCTAAATGCATAAAAAAATCCAGAAAAAATTGAAATACATCACATATTTTTCGCTTTTACGTCAATACTGGTTATCATATCGTCAAAACTTGATGAATATCTCGTCACAGCACCCATCTCCTAGCAAATTGACCTAGTTAAATAAGAGGGCAATTAATTAACGCTCACTTCGCCTTTAAGTAGTAATCAAGCCTCGCAATGATTATAGTGTGCTCAATTGTCCTCGATAGATAAAAGTCAAAATGTTTCAAGATAATCCTCTACTCGCTCAACTCAAACAGCAAATCCAAGAAACCCTCCCTAAAAAGGAAGGTACAATCAAAGCCACTGAAAAAGGGTTTGGTTTTCTCGAAGTCGATAGCAAGACCAGTTTCTTTATCCCACCGCCATACATGAAGAAATGTGTGCACGGTGACAAAGTTATTGCCATCATTCGCACCGAGAAAGATCGCGAAGTAGCAGAACCTGAGGAATTGATTGAACAGGGTCTTACTCGTTTTATTGCTCGAGTGAAGTTGTTTAAAGGTCGTTTGAACGTTGTTCCAGATCACCCACAACTGAAAAAGCTGCAACTTAAAGCGAAAGCAAAAAAGGGGCTAAACCCTGAAACGCTAAAAGAAGGCGACTGGGTTGTTGCTCATATCATTCAACACCCGTTAAAAGGTGACAACGGATTCTTGGCTCAAATCTCTGAAAAAATCACAGACGCTGACGACAAGATCGCACCTTGGTGGGTAACGCTGGCACAAAACGACCTACCAAACAGCGAACCTGAAGGCATTGACGACTGGCAGATCAAAGACGACGCTGATCTTGAACGTATCGACATGACTCACGTCCCTTTTGTGACTATCGATGGCGAAAGCACAAAAGATATGGACGATGCGCTTTACGCTAAGAAGAAAGAGAACGGTGATTTTGAGCTAACTATTGCGATTGCTGATCCTACCGCTTACATCTCTCCAGATGATGCGATGGATAAAGTGGCTCGTGAGCGCGGTTTCACTATTTACCTTCCAGGTCGTAACATCCCTATGTTACCTCGTGATCTAGCTGACAACTTATGTTCACTAATAGAGAACGAAGTTCGCCCGGCACTTTGCTGCACAGTAACAGTATCTAAAGAAGGTGTTATCGGTGATGACATTAACTTCTTCGCTGCGAGCATCAAATCTCATGCTCGTCTTGCTTACGACCACGTATCAGACTGGTTAGAAACCGGTGCATCAGACAAATGGCAACCATCAGAAGAGATCGCTGCGATTGTTTCTGACCTTCACCAATTTGCACAAGCACGTTCAGCATGGCGCTCAACAAACGCTGTTGTATTCCCAGATCGCCCTGACTACCGCTTTGAGCTTAGCGAAGATAACGATGTTGTCGCTATCCACGCAGACATGCGTCGCACTGCAAACAAGTTGGTCGAAGAGTCTATGATCAGCGCGAACATCTGTACAGGTCGAGTATTAAAAGAGAGCTTCAACCAAGGTGTCTTTAACTGTCACTCTGGTTTTAAAGCTGAGAAATTAACAGACGTTCTAGAACTAATTAACCCAGAAGCAGAAACACCGTTTACAGAAGAGCAGATCGTTTCTCTGGAAGGTTTTGCTACTCTGCGTCGTTGGTTAGGCTCTCTAGACAACAGCTACTACGACAACCGTATTCGTAAATTCCAAGCGTACAGCGAGATTAGCAATGAACCTGCGCCACACTACGCAATGGGTTTAGACATTTACGCGACGTGGACTTCTCCAATTCGTAAATACGGTGACATGATTAACCACCGTATGCTTAAGGCTCACATCCTAGGTAAAGCGCCAATTCAAACACCAGACGAAACTATTGGTGATGAACTTGCCCTGCACCGCCGTCACCACGGTATGGCTGAGCGCAATGTTGGCGATTGGTTGTACGCTCGTACTCTAGCAAACGCTCCTGTAGAAGAGACTCGCTTCCAAGCAGAGATCTTCGACATTAACCGTGCTGGTATGCGTGTGCGTCTGCTTGAGAATGGTGCAGCTGCATTTATCCCTGGTTCTCTCATTATTGATAATAAAGAGAGAATAGAGTGCAACGGTGATATGGGTACTGTATCTATCGATAAAGAAATGGTATACAAACTGGGAGACGTTTTAGAAGTAGTTCTCTTCGAAGTTAATCAGGAAAACCGTAACTTAGTAGCAAAACCTACTCAAGTATTTGCGGACTTGCCTAGCGAGCCTGAAACGACAAACGAAACCGAAGCTTAAGAACTTTAACGGTTACGGCTTTCAAGGTTACGGCTTTCAAAGTCAAAGCTTGCAAGGTTAGAGCTTTCAAGGTCAAAAGCTTCAAAGGTTCACTTCTAAAGGCGCTAATTATTAGCGCCTTTTTTGTAAATGTCTCATGCTTAAACAATACTTAAAAAAAACAATCAATAAGCAATCAGTTTACAACGTCAAAGAAGCGCACTATGTCATCAATCACAGTTACTCAATTCAGAAATTTCATTCCCAGGAAACGGGAACGTTACCCCGCCTCTAAAAACGGTATTTTCATCGTTTCTAAAGGCAGTATTTCTTTCGTGCTACCTGATGGGACTGAAGCCTCATTGCAAGCCGGAGATTTTACTCTTTACAATTCTGGTCAGATTAAAGACATCACCGTTGACACTGAGAATGGCGAATTCAGCGCAACCTGTGTAGATTTTGATTTAGCTATTTTTCAGAAATTCATTAATCAGTTTAGCGACCTAGAACCCACTCGAGTCCCAGATAAATACATTAAGTTTAATCAAACTGATACCGAAATCTGCCAATTGAAAGAACTCATCATGTCGCTCGTTCATTCATCGACTCAGAATGACTACGCACTCACTCAATTAGGTTTAGGTTTGCTTTCTCTAATGGTGGAGCAGCACCCTGCTCTGTTAGTTATTATTGCCCGAGCGTCAAGGTTAACCGTGACGCAAAAGGTCATTCATTATATTGAACAGAACATTGAGAATAATATCTCACTCGATACCCTAGCCAGCTATATGGGGATGTCACCAGCCACACTTAAACGCCGTTTATCAGCTGAAGACCTTTCCTTTTCAAATCTATTAAAGATAAAGCGAATTGCCCACGCAGCGACACAGCTCAGAACATCGAATAAATCTATTACTCAAATCGCTTATGAATCTGGATTTAAAAGCGCGGCACACTTCAGTACAGCCTTTAAAACCTATCATGGCAAGACTCCAAAAGACTTCCGCTCTTTGGTTGCACAGTCTTATTAGTTGCACAATCTTATTGGCTGTACTGTCTTATTGGCTGCACAGTCTTAGAAAGTACAGGTGCAGGTAAAAGTATAAATCTGAAATGTGTTGGTGGGAATTTACGAAGGTCGTTCGTTTTTGGTATCGAACCACCAGCGAACGCCTAAGTAAAATGGTCACGACCAGAAGTAGGATTTAGGGTCTTTTTCTATTTCAGCCAAAATAGCATCAAGATCCTTGGATTGAGGAAGGTAAGGGTAAGGTCCCCAATTTACAGAGTCGGTTTCCGCATTATCTTCAAGTGGCACCATCACCAACCAGCAAGATAACGACTCATCAAAGGTAACGCAGGCGATCTCGTTGGTATAATCACTATGAGATGAGTCGAGTAGATAATGCGCCTGAGAAAACAGCACACCACCCTCACACTCTTCATAAAGGGATTTGCCTAGCTCTACAGGTAAACTACGATTTCGTGAAGTACAGAGCCTCTCAGCTCCAATTAAAAGACGATTCAGTTCTATATGAATAACGGACATAACACCCCTTGTAACTTCATAGAAACTTCTAAGTAGTGAATTCCTCTACTTAGCTTAGGACTCAACGATCATTTTAGCGAACAAGTGCAAACAAAATACCCGCCCTGCTCCCAGAAACGAATCCTTCTTCAGTAAACACATTCTAAAAGGGTAAAGCCGTCTAAATTTCATTAACCAGTGCCATTTTGGCAGCCACACTGCCTTTCACTCACCAGACTAACTGCTATAACGTATCCGTATAGAATTTCACAAAAGTGTCATATAACCGACCTATCATAGCCAACAAATGTTATTAACTAGGAGTTGTTTATGTTACGAGTCGCGCTTGCCTCTCTTTTATCCTTAGCCCTGTCTTCTCAAGCTGCTTTAGCACAAGAAACCACTATTTCGGGCTCTACTTCAGTATCACGAGTGATGGATGTATTAGCTGAGGAGTACAACAAGACTCACCCTGATAACTATATTGCGGTTCAGGGCATCGGTTCTACAGCGGGTATTACCATGGTTAATAAAGGTGTCTCTGATATCGGTATGAGCTCGCGTTATTTAACCGACCGCGAACAGGACGAAAAATTGAAGGTGTTTCCAATTGCCTTTGACGGCCTAGCTGTCGTAACTAACCGATCAAACGCTGTAAGCAACGTTACACGTGAGCAGCTATTCGATATCTACAAAGGCAAAATTACGAACTGGAAAGCCGTGGGTGGTGCGGATCAGCCTATCGCAGTTGTAACTCGTGAAGCGTCTTCTGGTTCACGCTATAGCTTCGAAAGCTTGCTTGGTTTAACGAAAATCATTAATGACCGTCTGGTTTCTGACATCAACCCAAATAACTTGGTTGTAAACAGCAACAGCATGGTTAAAACGATTGTTAACCATAACCCACACGCGATTGGATTTATCTCTGTAGGTTCGATCGACCGTTCGATTAAGGCAATTACATTTGAAGGCGTAGAGCCAACATCTAAGAACATTGCTAACCACAGCTATGAATTGGCTCGCCCATTCTTGTTGCTACACAAAACTGAATCAGTTTCTGACGAGAGCAAAGATTTCATCAAGTTCGTGAAGTCAAAGCAAGGGCAAGATCTTATTGAAGAGTACGGCTACACACGTATTAAGTAGCTTATTGCGTCTAAACTAACTAACCGCGTATTAATTAGCAAAACACGCATTAAGTAGTTACACACGTACTAAATAGCGACATACATATTAAGTCAGCAAAAGGCTTTTCGTGATGTTGTTACCAACGCTAGAGATGTCGATTTGATACGACACAAACAAAAAGAGAGAGCCTTAAGCTCTCTCTTTTTTTGAATCTATAATCTTCGCTTAAAAGCAGTTCCACTTATAAAAAAGCTCTAGAAGTGAAGTTGGATCACTGAAACGATCACAGCGCCAGGACGACGAATACCTTCGATTTCTACGCGAATTTCGCGTTCAATCTCTAGGCCTTTCTTAATTGGCGTTACTTTTGTTAGCGTACTTTTAGCACGAACGTTACTGCCCGATTTTACAGGATATGGGAAACGTACTTGGTTAAGACCAATGTTTACAACCATCTTCGCTGTTGGGAATTGAGACTTATCAGGATCAACACTGTCAGTCAGTCTAGGAAGCAGAGACAAAGTCAAAAAGCCATGTGCGATGGTTGTTTTGAACGGAGAATCTGTTTCAGCCTTAGAAGGTTCAGTATGGATCCATTGCATATCTTCAGTAACAAGGCCGAACTGGTTGATACGGTCTTGACTAACATTGATCCAGTCGCCAGTATGAATAACTTCACCGATCTGCTGATTAAGCTCATCAAACACAAGCTGTGCTTCTCGCGTTAATACGAGCGGCTGTTCTATTGGCATCTCTGGTGCATCTTCATTTACAGCAGGTTTGTGGTGATCACGAACCCAAGCAAAGAAATGGCTATTTTGCGTACGATTCAGAAAGTCACCCCAGTAATCTCTAAGAGCTGGAGACATCCATTGCATAAACTCTGAGTGTTGCGAAGACACGCTATCGCCTCGGTGTTTAAATAAATCAATGACTTTCATAAGAACCTCAATGCACAAAAAATTTCAATATAACTAGGTAATTTTGAAACACTTCACACTATTGTGCAAATGTTTTCGAGCATACACTCGTTAGCTGAACACTGTTATTTCCATATTAAACAGACACTTAACAATAAAACATCATTTTATTACAAAACCTAAATTAGAGTGTTAGCTCCATCACAAAACGAACATTTGATTATATAAATAGCGTTTTTATTCCGCTTGTGAATAAAAAAGGCTTAGCGTAATGCTAAGCCTTAGTTTTTACAAGGATTTAATCCTGCAAGGGATTAGCCTTGCAAGGCCTTAATCTTACCGGAGTTAAGTCTCCTATTCGTCATCAAGTGGAATCAACTTAGTCGTGCCACCGTGTGCCTTCTCCCGCTTACGTTGCACGAATGCATAGAAGCCTGGGATTAGGAACGTACCCGCTAACAACACACATAGCAGACCGCCGATCAGTGAAATACCCAACGAGTTCTGGCTCACGTGACCTGCGCCCGCTGCAAAGATAAGCGGGAAGATACCTAAGATGAACGACCAAGAGGTCATGTTCACAGCACGGAAACGCAGCGTACCGCCCTTCACTGCCGCATCTTCAATTGATGCGTCTTTCTCTTCACGCTCCACTTTTGCGAACTCTACAATCAAGATTGCGTTCTTCGCGGCCAAGGCTATCAAGAGAACCAAACCAATTTGCGCATAGAGGTTCAACGGTGTGCCTGTTAGATTCAACGCTAAGAAGGAGCCTAAGGTTGCAACCGGTACCACTAAGATAATCGCTATCGGTATTGTCCAACTCTCGTATTGAGCCACCATAAACAGGTAGATGAATATCAGAGCCAGTGCAAAAGCAAAGATCGCTTGGTTGCCTGCCAATACTTCTTGGTAGGCCATGCCTGTCCATTCGTACTGATAACCCTGAGGTAAGACTTCAGCGGCCACACGTTCCATTGCAGCAATCGCATCACCACTTGAGTAACCCGGCGCTGGTTGGCCTTGAATCACGGCGCTGCGGTACATGTTGTAACGCCATGCGACATCTGGTTCGAAGATCTGGTCGTAAGTCACCAATGTACTGAGCGGGATCATCTCGCCATTAGACGAGCGCACGTGGAATCGTTGGAGATCATCCATGCTGCTACGGTGTTCACTGTCAGCTTGCATGGTCACGCGGAAGTTCTTACCAAACATGGTGAAATCGTTCACGTACAGTGAACCAAGATTACCTTGCAGAGTTTGGAATATTTCCGACAACGGAATACCTAACTGTTGTGCTTTCTCACGGTCGATATCGACATAGTAGTGAGGAACGTTGGCACGGAAAGTACTGAACGTATGTGAAATCTCAGGCTGTTTGTTCGCCTCAGCAATCACGTCATTCATTACCATCGCCAGATCAGTACGACTACGACCTAATGTATCTTCTAGAACAAATTCGAAACCAGAAGCAGCACCCATACCCGGAACAGCTGGAGGTCCCATTGCAAACACGATAGCTTGAGGCAGTTCAGTGGCCGCTCGACCATTAATACGTTGTGAGATAGCTTGTGCGGAATGTTGACCATCCAGTGCGTTACGCATATCCCAATCATGCAGTTTGATAAATAGCGACGCGCCATTCGAAGCAGAAGCGCCTGTCATGAATGCGTAGCCGTTTACCAGTGTCACACCATCAACACCCGGCTCTTGCTCAACCATCTCTAGCAACTGCTCAGTCACATCTTCAGTACGAGACAGTGATGCCGCGTCAGGAAGCTGCACGTTAACCAGCAAAATACCTTTATCTTCTTGAGGTACAAACGCCGTTGACGTTGTTTTCGCGAAGTAAGTAACTGCTGCTAGTGCCACAACAAAGAAGGTAAACAGCAGAACACCTTTTTTCACAAGGAAGCCCGCGATTTGGCCGTATTTGTTAGTAACAGACTCTAAGCCACGGTTGAACGCTTGGTACCAACGAGCTGTGTTGCCACCGCCCTGCTTTAGAACCAGTGAACACAATGCTGGTGACAGCGTTAGAGCATTAATAGAAGAGATAACAACCGCGATACAAATAGTCAGAGCAAACTGACGATACATGATGCCAGTAATACCCGGCAGCATCGCTACAGGGATAAACACGGCAAGAAGTACCAGTGTTGATGTAACGATAGGACCCGTTACTTCTTTCATCGCGATAAGCGTTGCTTTACGTGGAGAAATCGTTGGGTCTTTGGCCATCGTGGTATCGACGTTTTCGATAACCAAGATCGCATCATCTACCACGATACCAATCGCCAATATCAAACCAAACAGGGTTACCGTGTTGATGGTAAATCCTGTCATCTGCATGACGGCAAATGTACCAATCAACGACACCGGAATCGCAACCACAGGAATCAAGGTTGCACGCGCACTGCCCAAGAACAGATAAGTAACCGCGATAACCAGCAAGATAGCTTCGATCAGCGTTTTCACTACGCCCTTAATCGACTCTGCAACAAAGACTGTCGTGTCATAACTCGCCTCGTAAGCAACACCTTCAGGGAAGTTAGTACTTAGATTGTCCAGCATCGCCATGACCGCTTTACCACTTTCCAACGCGTTTGCGTCTGACTGAAGTGACAGCGTTACGATTGAAGCGTCTTGTCCTCGGTATTTACCATTGCCATCGTAGAATTTTTTACCTAACTCAACGCGTGCAATGTCTTTTAAGTAAACGGTTGAACCATCTTGATTTGCGCGAAGTACGACATTTTCAAACTCATCAGCTGTTTCTAAGCGGCCTTTTGTCACCAAGTTGAACTGTACTTCTTGTGGATTGGCGTATGGTGCGGCACCAATACGACCGGCAGCGACTTGAACATTTTGTTCAGCCAATGCGCCATACACATCGGATGTTGTTAAGTTCAGGTTAGCCATTTTCTCAGGGTCTAACCAAACACGCATCGAATACTCACCGCCGCCCAACACATTCACTTCACTAATACCCGACACACGTGCCAGTTGGTCTTTAATGTTTAAGTTTACGTAGTTGATCAGGAACTGGTCATCATACTCACCGTTTGGAGAGTAGAAGTTCAATACCATCAAAAGGTCAGGTGAACGCTTCTTAACCGTTACGCCGACCATTCTAACTTCTTGTGGAAGCTTCGATTCGATTTGGGCGACTCGATTCTGAACGTTGACCTGAGCCATATCAGCATCAGTACCGACATCAAAGGTCACATTAAGATTGTATGAACCGTCGTTAGCACTTTTAGAAGACATGTAGATCATATCTTCTACGCCATTCACCGACGTCTCTATGGGGTCGGCTATCGCCTGTTCCACCACTTCAGCACTGGCACCCGTGTAGAATGCCGATACACTGACCGATGGTGGGCTAATTTTTGGATATTCGGCCACTGGTAAGATAGCGAGAGAGATCGCACCCGCCAGCGTTAATATTATGGATATGACAAGGGCAAACTTAGGCCTTTGAATAAAGAAACGACTTAACATAAATAGTCCCCTTACTCAGCTTGTTCAGCAGAAGCTTGAATACGAACGGACATACCATTACGTACACGCTGTAGGCCTTGAGTGATCACCGCGTCGTCTTTCTCTAATCCAGATTGAACAATCACGCCACCTTCAACTTGTCGCCCCATCTCAATATTTCTACGCTCAGCAACGGGTTCGGCTTCGCCTTCAACCAGTACCATCACGAAGTCACCTTCGAGGTCGGTCTGCACTGCACGTCGCGGAATAGTCACAACATCAATAGGTTGTTTCTCACGTAGATCAACGCGAACGTGTTGACCCGGAAGTAGTTGCTGATTCGGGTTGTCGGCAATCGCACGCATCGCGATCGTACCTGTATTGAGGTTGATACGGTTACCCAAGAAATCAAGCTGACCTAGATGTTCAAACGCTTCACCATTCTCAAGTATGATCTGAACTTCAACCCCAGCAGAATCGCTGCTGCCGTCGCCTTCAATGCGATCCATCCCTAACTCAATACGCTCACGCTCACTGATGCTGAACGACGCATGGATTGGGTCTAGGCTAACCAACGTAGTTAATACACCTGAAGACGGAGAAACCAGATCACCAGTACTCACTTTGGTGTCGCTGATTCTTCCAGAAAAAGGCGCGGTAATTTGGGTATGAGAAAGCTGAACATTGGCTGCGTTTAACTGAGCATGGCTAGCTTCAAGTTGCGCTTGTGAACCTAATAAGTTTGCCGTCAATGCATCGAATTCCGATTGAGAAATACTGCCTTTAGGAAGTAGATTCTTACCACGGTTGAAATCAAGTTCAGCTTTTTTAAGGTTCGCATTCGCTTGAGCAACAGAGGCTTTTGCACTTGCGACTTCAGCTTCAAACGAAGATGGCTCGATTGAGTAAAGCAATTGGCCCTTTTCGACCATTTGACCTTCATTGAAATGACGGCTTTGTAGATAGCCTGAAACCTGCGCGGTGATAGCCGTGTCTTCAACGGCTTCAATACGACCGATGTACGACTTACTTTGCTGGTGAGAAACAACGCTAACATCCTGTACAGCTACGAGAGGTAGAGGCGCTTGCTTGGCATTTTGAGCATCTTGCCCACACCCAGCAAGAATAAGAGAGCTTGCAAGAGCCGTAAGGATCAACTTTTTACGCATGGTTATACCGTCACTTATTAGTATTTGAACAGCATAAAATTTACGTAACACACTCGTCACCATTGTCCGAGGAATATCAATTATAACTAGCCAAAGTGTATCAATATGTTAATTGAAACCAAGTGCTTATAAAGTGATTACAAACGCGTTACAATTCCTAAGTAAATCAACCTCTCAGCTTTTGTTCTCTATGGATATTGTCTAACATAATGTATGGTCAGACAGATAAGCATTCACATTTAATTGTTAAGGAATTCTCATGATTTCAAAATGGGCTAAACGTTTCTATCAAATGGCGGAATTGGTCGGTTCTTGGAGTAAAGATCCTTCAACTCAAGTCGGCGCCGTAATCACTAAGCACAACCGTATTGTTTCCGTTGGTTTTAATGGCTACCCACATGGCGTGTCTGATAGTGCGGATACTGATGACAGAGAAATGAAGTACCTCAAGACGCTTCACGCTGAAGAAAATGCAATCTTGTTTGCTAAACGTGATTTAGACAGTTGTGAAGTTTGGGTAACTCACTTCCCTTGTCCGAACTGTGCAGCAAAAATCATCCAAACAGGGATTTCAGCGGTACATTGCCCAGAGCAAAGTGAAGACTTCCTTTCTCGTTGGGGAGATAAGATCAAGATAAGCCAAGATATGTTTGAGCAAGCAGGTGTGGAAGTAGACTGGTTACCACTCGCTGACCTAGACTGATATCGAAGCTGAATTTCAGATATAGAAAAGCCGAGAGTCGATCTTATCGCTCTCGGCTTTCTTTTACTTTCAGAGCCTTACGTTTCGAACATGAAATGCGTAAACAACATAAAGCGTTAGTTAGGATTAAGCGTTAATTGGGGTCAAACGCTAGTTGGAAAGGCCTCTGCGTACGCTTCCATAAAGTCTTTACGAATATCTTGCTCAAGATGAATCGCTTTTTCGGTCGGACAGAAGATCATAAAGTGCACTTCTTGCTCACCCGTCGAACTGCTCGTGATATGGATATGAGGCTCAGATCCCGGAAGGTCAACGCCAGCGTGTTTTTCGATCACACCGTTATAACGGCGCGCGACATCGATAAACTCTTCACAATGCTCTTCAATTTTAACAATAAGGCCCGGCACCATTGGATATAGGTTAACGAAGTCTTTTACCGTCACAAAAAAGTTATGATAAACGTAGCGCTTCATGAAATTAAGGTTCTTGACCGGGTAAGTGAAGAACATGCTATTGGGCAGCGTAGCGGTCTTACCTGTGAAATGGTATTGCCCGTGATATAGGTCGATTTCCTGAATCACAGTCGCCATCAAGTTGTGCTCAATCACCTCGCCGCTGATTTTGCCTACTTCGATCCAGTCACCAATTCTAAATGAACGAGAGCTTGCGCGTTGAATCGACCCCGTAAAACACAAGATGATCTCTTTTGAAGCTACCACGATTGCAACAGCAATGGCGGTGACCGACAGTGCAAATTCGCTGATTTCAGATTTCCACAGCACAAATAAAGTGACCATAATAATGGCAAACGTACCGTTCTTGGTACGTGACATCCAGTTACGTTGATCTTCACTGAGAAAAGCGACATCACCACGGATTCGAGACAGAGTGATTCGTCGGATAATTAATATAATGCAGATGATCAGCACACTAAAAATAAACTTATTAGCGAGTAAGAAATCGATCACTTGCCACAACTTTTCCATTACGTATTCCTTTGTATTACAACAATTAAGCTTTATAACGACGAGCTTTACAGCGACTGACTCAACCCCAAAAACGCATTATAAAAAAGCGCTCAAAAATAGAGCGCTCCTTTTCATGATTAATTCAGCTATTAGGGCGTGTTGACCTTTCGCGGTTAAATTTTGTTCGAAAGATCAACACGCCCTAGTAAGGCTATCATTTTATCTTGGCAGAAGTAATAAATTGACCAAAAGTTTCACACCAAATCACAACCGTATTAAATCGATTAAGATCAGTACCTTCAGGCAGCTCAACCATAAATCGGTCGAATGTTTTTACATCTCCGACTCTCAGTAGCTCGCTTTTACTATCATTGAAGGCTTGTTCGGTTTCAATAAACTTAGGTGATAGGTAAACTTTGTAATCAGGCCCCGGTGCCAGTTCACCTTCAAAAGCTATCGCATTTTCAGAAACCGAGACGATGCCTTCTCCCCAATGCAAAAAGTCACTGTCTTGTCGGTCTTTTGTGAACTCACCTGTATAAATAGCCTGCTGACTGATCGCTTCAACAGAACTTGAGGAAGGAGAATCAGGCTCAATCAAGATAGGTAGTGCATAGACACCAAGCCCAAAACCAAAAGCACCCACGGTTAAGTGGGTGCAAAGTAAAACTAACTTTTTCATCGCGTACTCCCTTATGCTTAAAGAGAGTATTATTGAATACTCTCAAAAATACAAAGAGATATCGCGTTGGAAGTCGCTATTTTTGGTAGTGCGTTGCCGTACGTTGAGACAGCTCAACAATCACTTTTACCGCCTGCTCCATACCTTGAATGGTAATGAACTCATGAATACCGTGGAAGTTATAGCCGCCAGTGAAGATATTCGGACATGGTAGCCCCATGAAAGATAAGCGAGCGCCGTCTGTACCGCCTCGGATCGGTTTGATCATTGGCTCAACATCGCACTCAATCATCGCTTGCTTCGCTAATTCAATAATATGTTGATGCGGTTCAACCATCTCTTTCATGTTGAAGTAGCTATCGGTTAGCACCAGCTCAACACGGCCTTTCTCAAGACGCTCATTCAGCTCATCCACTTTCTGTTGCATGAATGCCTTACGCGCTTCTACACCCTCACGTTCAAAATCACGGATGATGTAACCCAGTTCAGAGCGAGCCACACCCATTTCAGCTGATTTCAGGTGGTAGAAACCTTCATAACCTTCTGTGCACTCTGGTGTTTCTTGCGTTGGCATCATCAATTGGAATTGCGCCGCGATTTTCATCGCGTTGACCATTTTACCTTTTGCGGTACCTGGGTGAACATTCACGCCATGACAGATAACATCGGCGCTCGTGGCATTAAAGTTCTCAAATTCCAACTCCCCTACCGGGCCACCATCAATGGTATACGCCCATTCGGCACCAAACTTCTTAACATCAAACAGGTTAGCACCACGGCCGATCTCTTCGTCTGGCGTGAAGCCAATACAAATATCGCCGTGTTTGATCTCTGGATTCGCTTTGAGGTAAGCAATTGCACTGATTATTTCAGCGATACCCGCTTTGTTGTCGGCACCAAGCAAAGTCGTACCGTCAGTCGTAATAAGGTCGTGGCCATGTAAAGAATCAAGATCTGGGTATTGGCTTGGGTTCAAGCATTCACCGCTTGCACCTAATTCTATCGTTCCACCTTGATAATCTTTAATCAGCTGTGGTTTCACGTTCGCACCGGAAGCATCAGGAGCGGTATCCATATGTGCGACAAAGCCAATGGCAGGCACATCGTAATCGACATTCGACGGCAGTTTCGCCATCAAATAGCCATTTTCGTCTAAAGAGACATCAGTTAACTCTAATGCGATCAATTCTGATTTTAAGGCTTCAGCAAATGTTATTTGACCCGGTGAACTTGGGCACTGCTGATTAGAAGGATCGGATTTAGTATCAAAAGTAACGTAATTCAAAAAACGTTCTACAAGCTTTTCCATAATTCATCTCACCATGGATTAAGTAATTGATTTACTGACTTAATACTTAATATAGGTAAGTATTTTATTGTTAAGGAGTTACCTACGCAGAGTCAGTAGCGAGGTTTTTCATCTTACGCCCCTGACCATCTGTGTAATTGCTCTACATCATTATTGTGCGAAATTAGACGAGCTTCCTATACTTGAAATCAGAGGGCTTCGTCAGTTCAACATTGCATACGGATGATAAGAGATCGCTTTGTACGCATTCTACGCCCTCCACTCTCAGCCTATAAAAAGTACAAAGTGGATGATGATCACCCTTTATCCTTGATGCAGAATCTGTCATACGTTACACGGAGACACAGTTATGACGATTAATAAATATTTCATTTTATCTCCTCAAGCCTCTGAGGAAACGCTTCAGCCAGCATTAACTGAGAAAGAAGTTCAAAGGCAGGAAGCTCTAAGACAGGCGCAATCTCAAGGTGGGTTTGACACCAACGCGACCTCGTAACTTAATCAATACTCAGAACATATTTATAGAACCCTAATAAAAGAGCTCTACTTCTCTATGATGTAGAGCTCTTTTGTCTTTGACTCTTCTTCTCTCTTTCTATGATGTCCTATTCAGGCGTCAAACCCATTCACGTTTTGTGACTCCCCTGCTTTATATCTATAGCTCCACGACTATGCAGCTAGCTCATTCGCTACGTTGAGAAATGACTCATTAAACTTACCTCAGCCATACCTTGTCGTGTCATTTTGTGCTAATAATTTATATTCGTTTTCATTCCTCACTCGCTCTCTTTTCAAAAACTCTAATGCGAGTACCGGAGAACTTAACCACAGGAATCCCGAATTCAATGGAATATTCAAAACTAGGAAGTAGTCAAATTCCCGTTTCCCGAATCTGTCTTGGTAGCATGACTTGGGGGCTGCAAAATACGCAGCAACAAGCCGACCAACAGATCGAATACGCACTAAGCCAAGGTATTAACTTCATCGATACTGCAGAAATGTACGCGGTTCCGCCTTCTCCAGAGACCTACGGCAAAACAGAAGCGATCATTGGTAACTGGCTATCGCGCCACCCGCAGCGCCGCCAAGAACTGATCATAGCGAGTAAGATTGCAGGCCCAGGTCTTCCTTGGGTTCGAGATGGTGGTCCGATAACAGGTGAAGCCGTAATCGAAGCGGTTGATGCGTCATTAAAACGTCTACAGACTGATTATATCGACCTATATCAACTGCATTGGCCAAATCGAAATACACCTCACTTTGGAAAACAGTTCCCAAATCAAATTCGCTTCAGTGATATCGACCGGAAGCAGCATGAAGGGGAAATGTTGGAGATCCTTCAAGCCCTAGCAAGCTGTGTTAAAGCAGGAAAAATCCGTCATGTTGGTTTGTCTGATGACACCACTTGGGGCATCAACACCTATCTCAAGCTGAGCGAAAAGCACGATTTGCCACGCATGGTCTCGATTCAGAATGAATTCAGCCTACTTCACGCAAAAGACTGGCCGTATCTGATTGAGAACTGTGTGCATGAAGATGTCGCTTACCTGCCTTGGTCACCGTTATCTGGAGGAATGCTCAGTGGAAAATACATCGATGGCGCAAGACCGGAAGGCAGCCGCTGGACATACATGCAGCGTAAGGGCATTTTCCGCGACACCGAATCTGCCAATGAAGCGGTAAAAGGATATGCAGAAGTCGCGAACACTCATGGATTTACGCCGAGCCAGCTTGCATTAGCATGGTGTAATCAAGTCGATGGTGTTACCTCATCCATCATTGGGGCGACCACGATGGAGCAGCTAAAAGAGAACGTGGCTGCTTTCAGTAAGCCATTATCAGAAGAGATTCTTACCGATATCAACACAGTGTTTAAGCGCTACCCTGTTCCATATTAAGCTGTCAGTTCACCCAGCCTTCTCAGTTCGTCTAGCTTGTTCAGCTTAGTCTTAAGTAATTAAATCAGATAAGAGCGCGCTATTTAGTGCGCTTTTCTTTTTTAAGTGAGTTGCTTTTGCTTTTTATGTGGATCGCATTGAGCTATCACGCTTTTGGTTCTCCAACCTTTGCTCTATAATGCGCGGGCTTATATCTAGGATAAAAACATGATTTCAAAAAACCAATTAAAACTCCTTCGTGCTTTGGGCCAAAAGAAACAACGTAAAGCCCACGGCTTGTTTCTAGTTCAAGGTGAAAAGAACGTTCTTGAGCTGTTCAATAGTGACTTAGTCGTGAAGAACGTCTTTGCTACCGCTGATTTCTTATCTGAAAATCACGCTTCACTGTTTGAGTTTGATTGTGTTGAAGCTTCACTGGATGACCTAACCAAAGCGAGTACTTTGGTGAGTAACAATGCGGCGATTGCTGTCGTTGAGATCCCAACATTTGAACTGCCAGAAGCAACTGGGCTGATGATTGCACTAGATGGCGTTTCAGACCCGGGCAACCTAGGTACGATTATTCGTGTAGCAGACTGGTATGGCATTAAGCATATCGTTGCGAGCAGCGATTGTGCAGACCCGTACAACCCTAAGACCATCAGTGCAACTATGGGTAGCTTTGGCCGAGTACACGTAAGCCAAACAGACTTACCGGCTTATTTAGAACAAGCGAACCTACCGGTTTACGGCGCGTTCTTAGAAGGCGAAAGTGTTCATAAGACAGAATTTACTGCCAATGGCATTTTGCTAATGGGCAGCGAGTCTCACGGCATTCGTGAACATGCGGCTAAATACGTAACGGATAAGATTACGATTCCTGCATTCGGTGGCGCAGAGTCTCTGAACGTAGCAATGGCGACCGGTATTATTCTCGACAACATGCGTCGTCAGCATAGCTAATCGATTCAAGAGTAAACTACTAAATAGAACTCGCGGATATGAAGAGCAAGATTCCCTATCTTGCTCGTCCCTCGCTGTAGAGAATGACGTAACTTAGAGGTAGAGACAAAGCCAACCACCAGCTCTCACGGCACAAAGCATCAAATAGATTTTGAAATATAACGTGGCAAGTAGGTCAATAATTAACTGAATCATCAGCCGTCATCCTCAAGAAGGAGGGACGACTGAGTTGGGGATCTTTTTTGGGAAAGGTTTATTTCAAGTAGCAGAATTACTTTTCTAGCATTGCCAACTTATCAGACACACCATTCCACTTTTCAGCTTCATCCATCGGTGCTTTTACTTCAGTTTGCACTGGCCAGATCTCGGCAAGCTCGGCATTCACTTCAATAAAGATCTTTTGATCTTCTGGCAGTTCATCTTCTTGGAAGATCGCTTGAGCGTCGCATTCAGGTACACATAAACCACAATCAATGCATTCGATTGGGTTGATTACCATGAAATTCGGGCCCTCATGGAACGCATCTGCGGGGCATACCGCCACACAGTCTGTGTATTTACATTGAATACAGTTATCGCCTACGACAAACGCCATGATGCTCTGCTCTATAAGTTAGTCAAAATTGAAGAATGGAGGATAATACTCATCCCAAGGCAAAATTCAACATCATACGGCTCTAATATCGTGTCTATTTGCTCCATGTTTCCAAATTAGTATGACAGATAAATCAATTTCTCGTAAAATGCGCGCCATTGTGAGCTTATCGCTTCTTTCAACATCAGCGTTGTCATCAAACTCTGTATTAAGAAACGATCTAGCTAAGACACCTATAAAAACGAGACATCAAAATGATACGTTTAACCGAAATTAAACTCCCACTAGACCATGAAGAGTCAGCCATTCAAGACGCTATTGAAGCAAAGCTTGGCATTAACGCTGATCAGGTACTTTCTTTTAATATCTTTAAACGTGGCTACGATGCTCGTAAGAAATCAAAAATCTTACTTATCTACACGCTTGATGTTCTCGTTGAAAACGAAGCTGAGTTGTTAGAACAATTCATCAGCGACCCACACGTAAAAGTGACTCCTGACATGGAGTACAAATTCGTGGCTAAAGCGGTTGAGAACCAAACTGAGCGCCCTGTCGTTATCGGTTTTGGCCCTTGTGGTTTGTTCGCAGGCCTAGTGCTTGCTCAAATGGGCTTCAATCCAATCATCGTTGAGCGTGGTAAAGAAGTTCGTGAACGTACGAAAGATACCTTTGGTTTCTGGCGTAAGCGCACACTGAACACTGAATCAAACGTACAGTTCGGTGAAGGTGGCGCAGGTACATTCTCTGACGGTAAGCTATACAGCCAAGTTAAAGATCCAAAGCACTACGGCCGTAAAGTAATCGAAGAATTCGTAGCTGCTGGCGCACCAGAAGAAATTCTATACGTAAGTAAGCCACACATCGGTACCTTTAAACTGGTTACCATGATCGAGAAGATGCGTGCTTCTATCATTGAGCTAGGTGGCGAAATCCGTTTCAGCACTCGCGTAGACGACGTTCACATGGAAGACGGTCAAATCACTGGCCTAACGCTTTCTAACGGTGAAGAGATTAAAACTCGTCACGTAGTACTGGCTGTTGGCCACAGTGCCCGTGATACGTTTGAAATGCTGCACGAACGTGGCGTTTACATGGAAGCTAAGCCTTTCTCTGTTGGTTTCCGTATCGAACACAAGCAAGCGATGATCGATGAAGCTCGCTTCGGCAAGAACGCGGGCAACCCTATTCTAGGTGCTGCGGACTACAAACTCGTTCACCACTGTAAAAATGGCCGCACTGTATACAGCTTCTGTATGTGCCCAGGTGGTACTGTGGTTGCTGCGACTTCTGAAGAAGGCCGCGTAGTAACCAATGGTATGAGCCAATACTCTCGTGCAGAACGTAACGCAAACAGTGCTATCGTTGTGGGGATCGACCCTGAACGCGATTACCCAGGTGATGCACTAGCAGGTATCCGTTTACAGCGTGAATTAGAAAGTGCGGCTTATGTTCTAGGTGGCGAGAATTACGATGCCCCTGCACAGAAAATCGGTGACTTCCTGAAAGGTCGCGATCCAAGTGAAATCGGTGAAGTAAAACCATCGTTCACGCCGGGTATCCACCTAACGGATATTTCAAAAGCACTGCCTGACTTTGCTATCGAAGCGATTCGTGAAGCAATTCCAGCGTTCGAGAAGAAGATCAAAGGCTTCTCTACGCCAGACGGTCTATTAACAGGCGTTGAGACGCGTACGTCTTCTCCTGTATGTATCAAACGTGGCAAAGACTTCCAAAGCATCAACTTAAAGGGCTTCTTCCCTGCAGGTGAAGGTGCAGGCTATGCTGGTGGTATCCTATCTGCTGGTATCGATGGTATTAAAGCGGCGGAAGCGCTAGCGATATCAATGGTAGAGCAGAACCAAGCTGAGAAAATTGAGATCGCTTAAGCGCTTTTAATAAAGTAAAGCTACGTAACGGTCAACCAAAACTAAAAATCCAGTGTCTTGTAGACACTGGATTTTTTTATTGCGTACGGATTATGTAGATTTACTCGGTATCGACTCTGGCTTTACTTACAAGTGTCTTTTGACCAGGTCACACCATCATCTGAACACTCAAATCGACTTGTTCCATTCTGGTAATAATAACCTTTAGTCCAGTTACCTTGAGAATATTTAGACGTTATCGTTTGAGTATAATCAAACGGCGTATTTTCAATGTACGCATACTTATGTCTGTTCCAGTTATCAGCGCCATATGAACTGTTGTCATCAAAATCTACCGATAGGTAATTGAGCGCATCAAAGTCGCTGCGCGACACACTATCCAATGAGTCACCTAGATTAACCCACTTTGGATGTGGCGCATTATTCTCAAAATTAAATTTGGCTTGTATCTGGGTAAACTGATCTTTGTAGTCACCGACAACATCTGCCGTCAAGGTTTGCATAAAGCCCGCACCAACGTCTTGACGAGAACAACTTTCCCAATCAAGTTGTTGAGACCCGCCACGGTTCATCACACCAAAGGTAGTCAATGAGTTAGGCAAAACCTGTTGCTTGATGGTCTCTTGCACCGAACATGAATATTCCGTTCCATCGCTACTCAATGAGAATGAAGCTTCCTTGTCATACTCTAAGCCATTTTTCTTCTGACCATTACGCTCAAAATGTTCACTTAAAACCAGTTCTGTCTGCAGGTCGGCCGAAACTTCATGTTCGATAACAACAAGTTTGTCAGCGGTCATCACTGTTTTAACTTTATACCATTTATTGATTTCATTTTTTTTCGAGTAATCCCAATGCTCCCAGTAATAATCAACATAAGCTTGTTGGGCTTTTGGGTTCTCTTTTTGAATCTCTTTGGTCTCTTGATACGATTTTTTGATAGCCGGCATCATTTTCTGCGCTAACTCATAGAGCTCAGTATTTTGATCTTTAACGAAATCTCCATACAGGTCTTCAACTGCAATGTTGTATCGGTTCGCAATTCGGAAGTCATGCTCTTTCACATTTTGGATAATGCTATTTTGGGTGTTCACAGCTTGCTTCAAAGCTGAACAACTGTTTAAACCACCGTTATACAGATCGGCTTGGATCTGATTCCATAAAACGGTCGTAAGTGGTGTAGTCGACTTAATTTCTTGCTCAGAACTCACCGTCATGACTGGCGGAAATACTAACTGATAAGGTTCAGTAATCGGCGAGTTTGGGCTATCTGCATCAATTGCGCCGATCGGCACATTCACTACGATTGGAGCGTAGTCCATACAGTCTGAGTTAGAGCCCGTCAAAGATAGCTCATAGCTGCCCTCATCGTCCGTGATGCTGCTAGGCTCACCTTCATCTAATACGCCATTGTAATTGATATCTAGAAACGCGGTCGCCCCGGAAATATACCCGTCAATGGCGACACCTTGTAAGGTTCTCGTTTGAGGAGCAGGAGCACTTGTATTGCTATTGCTACCACCGCCTCCTCCGCCACAAGCCGTAAGGCCACCAGCGATAAGTGCGATAGAAATAAGCTTAAGTTTCATTCGATTAGATCCTAATGAAATACATTAATAAGTGGAATTGTCATTGGGGGGATGACCGGAAATGACTGCGATAGTCATAGCCAGTCATAATAGCGATTGGTATTCAAAAGAAACATGAAAGGGTGTTAGGCAATTTATGCATGTTTTGTTCTAGCGAAGGGTCTTAAATGGACTAATTACATATCGCTTGAAGATATCCAGAGCTTATAGAAATCACTGTAGCCAGTTTGATTGATCTCTACGCCTTGAACCTCAATACTATTAGAAACCTTCTCTTTACCATGAAATAACGGACAAAGGAGCTTCTGTTGATACAGTGATTGTTCAATCTTTTTCAACTCTCCGACTGGATTATCACAACTAACGGCTAAGTGAACTCTCTCACAATGCTCTCTCATCTCAGAACTGTCATAAATGAACCTGAGTCCAGACGAAGCAAGTAACCAATCATACAGGCCATAATCTTTAGGCTGTTCAATAATTTCTTCGATAAATAACAGGTCTGCCGATTCGCTCATAGAGCTAGGATCACTAATATTGGGAAGTTCAACGACTTCAATAGCGACACCAGTCTTTGCAATCGTTTGTTGTAGCCAGTCAGCCATATCTTGAAGTAAAGGAATCGTCATTTTAGGTCGAGTTAGGACAACAGTGCCCGTCAAAATAGGGACAGAATCACTGCACATTAATTCGCTCGACGAGAAAGACAAATCATCCACCACCATATCGATGTCAAAATCTTTACTACTGGTTTTAATAAACGATACCAAGCAGGCTAGGTTTTCGGGGGTAATATCTGAATTTTTCCTGTGATTCACGGCAAGGTACGACAGGGCATTGATGGTGGTTTCTTCCGCTACACCAGACTTATTGAAACTGAGAGTATGATCATTTAAGCCATCAATATCCGTCAGCGTGATCTGCTCTAACAGTGAGTGTTGAGCAAAGTAACCACGGTGACGTTTTAGAATAAGGCGCTCTTCGCTCCAATCATCTAAAGAGAAAGGTCCCGTTCCAATATACGCGCTGCGCCCACTAGCAAAATAGCTACGCTTGCAACGGTAGATAGACGCGTGTGCACTACACAGCGCATAGATAAACATTGGGTTTGCGCGCGCTAGCTCGATAGTTAGTTTTTTCTCACCCACCACATGAACATCATTCACCTGCTCAAATAAAGACTGTACCGGGCCATCTATGTTTTTTAACCGTAACAAACATTGAACGACATCTTTTGCACTCAAGGTTTCACCGTCATGGAAAACAACATTAGGCCTTAACCAAAAATGCAGAAAGCGCCCTTCCATCTTCCAATGGTGGGCAAGACTGGCTTGAGGCTCGCCATTAAGATCTTGAACTAACAAAGTATTATAGATACTTCTCAGAATTTGATGTTCAGCGATTCTATAGGTTTTGGCGGGCTCAAGATTATCAACCCAGGGGTATTGAGTGATCAACAAATGATCATGCTGTTGATTGAAAAGGTTATGTTTTTCAGTGGCTAGCGTCAGTGCCTTTATTGCGGTATCACCATAGCTTTCTAAAAGGCGAGGAATTACGTTAAAGCGACCTTGCTCTAACTGAAGCGCTAAAACTTGCTCTAATGCCTCAGAGAAACTAAGCAAAATTTTAAATTGACTAAGCCTCCCTCGTCCTTTGGACGGAATCCAACAAATCCACTGGAATTCAGATAGGTATTTCAGGACGATCGAAGTGTTTCTACGAGAAGTAGAAAGCGAGTGTTCCAGATCATCTATCGTTAGGTAGTACTCTTCACCTAGTTCATATTTGACCAGCAGCTGTTGGAATCTACGTAAGTTCGCGTCGTTCAATGGGTATCCAAACTCAAGCGTTTAAAGGAACGAGAATAGCTATCACAAAAACATGGTCTCTATTTGCTCGTTCAACATTGGAATGTGCTTTGTGAAACTGTTGATATAAATATTATCAACACCCAATTTAGTTTATAAACACCTCTTTTAGCAAACAAAATAACCAATGATGATACGTAGTCGTAATCAAAATAAGAGATGCGTTTAATCTTTGACTGAATTCGTTATTTGCTCTGAATTCCACTTCCCTTCATGAATCGCAGAATTGACGTCTCTTCTTGGTAACCAGCCCATGGTTTCTAGTTCGGGTTTATCTTTGAAGTGGTCAACGTAGCCGATACATAAATACGCAACGATATCGATGTTTTCTGGGATATCTAAAGCGTCTCGCAGTGTTGAGTCGTGAAGAATGCTCACCCAACCTAACCCAAGGTTTTCAGCTCTTGCCGCGAGCCACAGGTTTTGCACCGCACACACGGTGCTGTACAAATCCATTTCTTGTTTAATGGTTCTACCTAGCACGACCTTTCCGGTTCGATTACGGTCGCAAGTCACACAGATACCGATAGGCGATTCAACAATACCTTCAAGCTTTAATCGCTTATACATCGCCTGCTTTTCATCGGTGAACATTTGCGCGGATTCCGCATGAGCCTGATCAAAACCGGCTTTGATTTGTTGTTTGGTTTCGATATCACGGACAACGACAAAATCCCAAGGCTGCATAAACCCAACACTGGGAGCATGGTGCGCTGCGGTTAGCACACGCATCAAAACGTCTTCTGGGATCTCATCAGGAAGAAACTGACCACGAACATCTCGGCGAGAAAAAATCGTTTTATATACTGCATCGCGTTCATTCGGTGTGATTTCCATACATCCCTGTCTTATCGTCGTCTTATTGAGTCAGTATTATCCAACTAAAGTGTCTATGTTGCTAGGGCGTGTTGGCCTTTCGTGGTTAAATTTTGTTCGAGATAAAAGCGTTTTAATCGCGGCGAGGGAGAAGTAGCCTAGTCACTCTAAGCAAATCTCCCTCAACAAAGAGTAAAACGCTTTTAGCCGAACCCTTCGGGCAGCGTTTGCTGGTCATTTCTACTACGTTATCGGCTTCTCATGTAGGCTAGCTACACATCAAAGCCTCTGCCTTGTATAAATACCCAGCAACTCGCTGCAAAAATCAGCTCGAAAGGTCAACATGCCCTAGTAGTACACAAGCAACATGGTAGAATGCCGCCATTAATCTTATCCTTGTATAAGATTGTTGAACCTTTCCATCGCTATTTAGCCAAATCATACCGAGAAACTTATGCCATTTTCCAAGCTTGGATTAAGCTCACCTATTGTTAAAGCCGTTGCAAAACAAGGCTATGAAAAGCCAACCTCTATTCAAGAAAAAGCAATTCCGATTGTGCTTTCTGGTAAGAACCTTATTGCTGCTGCACAAACAGGTACAGGTAAAACTGCGAGCTTTGTTCTCCCTATCTTAGAAATGCTAAGTAAAGGTGAAACACAACGTAAAAAACGTATTCGCGCTGTTATTCTGACACCAACTCGCGAGCTTGCGATTCAGGTTGAACAGAACATTACTAAGTACGCGAAGTTCCTAAACCTAACATCACTAGCGATGTACGGTGGCGTGTCGTACCAGCACCAGAAAGACCGCTTGATTGAAGGCGTCGATATCCTTGTGGCAACTCCAGGTCGCTTGATCGATATGTACGGACAACGTGCCGTTCACTTTGATGAAGTCGAAGTATTGGTTCTGGATGAAGCCGACCGCATGCTAGACATGGGTTTCATCGAAGACATCAACAAGATCATCGCGCGTTTGCCACAAAACATTCAAAACCTGTTGTTCTCAGCAACGCTATCAACGCCAGTTCGTGCGCTAGCGAAAAGCGCAATCAGTGAAGCGGAAGAGATTTCAATTGCCAAAACTGACGCTTCTAAAGCGAACATTGAGCAATGGTTGGTAACCGTCGATAAAGACCGCAAATCTGCGCTATTAAGCCACATGATCACTGACGGTGAGTGGGACCAAGCGCTTATCTTTATCGAGACTAAGCACGGCGCGGCTAAATTGGTTGCTCAACTTGAAAAGCGTGGCATCCAAGCTGAAGCTTTCCACAGTGGACGTAGCCAAGCGATTCGTGAAAAGATTCTGGCTGATTTCAAAAAAGGTCGTCTAAAGTATCTAGTTGCGACAGGTGTTGCTGCTCGTGGTATCGATATCGATAACCTAAGCCGCGTAGTCAACTACGACATCCCATTCCCAGCGGATGACTATGTACACCGTATTGGTCGTACAGGCCGTGCTGATGCGTCTGGTGAAGCGATCTCTTTCCTATCGAAAGACAACTTCAAGAACCTGTGCATTATCGAAAAACGTCTTGGTCACTTGATTGAGCGCCGCGTTGTTGAAGGTTTCGAACCACGCAAAGAAGTACCAATCTCTGTATTGAACTTCGTGCCTAAAAAGAAAAGAGATCTGCAGCAACCTGAGTAATTTCAGATTTAGAAAATGCGAAAGTCCGCATTAGCCAAAACAAAAATAAGACGAAGCCCAATGTGGCTTCGTTTTGCTCTTAGAAATACAAATAAAATTGAGGCAATAAGATGATCACTCCTATCGCAACGAGATTAACCCGAGGCCAAGACCTAAAGCTTGAGCTCCAAAAGCTAGTGACAGCGCACAATATCTCAGCGGGCTCTGTCGCGTCTTGTGTCGGGTGTGTTTCTCAACTCAATATTCGTCTGGCTAATGCAAACAACACCAAGCTAATCACAGCTCCGTTCGAAATTGTGTCGCTTATGGCAACGCTAACCCCAAACCACCAGCATGTTCATATATCGGTTGCTGATAAAAATGGCGATGTGATTGGTGGGCATTTGCTTGAAGGGACGATTATCGCAACCACCGCTGAACTGATTATTCACCGCTACGATACTTTGACCTTCAACAGAGAGCATGACGATTCTACAGGTTACACTGAGCTCACAGTCAGCAGCAACACGCAATAGATCGCCCCATAGCAACACTAAGATCCCCATATAAAGCGATACAACCAAATAGTATTAGGAAACACGATGGCTCCAAACTCCGCAGACTCCGTTATCGTTCTCGATTTCGAAACCACAGGCTTATCACCAAACATGGGTGACCGAGCGATTGAAATCGGTGCGGTTAAATTAGTTAACGGCAAAGTCGTCGACACCTTCCAGCAGCTCATGAACCCGGGATTTCGCGTTAGTGGATTCATTGAAAGCTATACCGGAATCAGTAACCGTATGTTTAGCACAGCGGCCAGTTGCAGTGAAGTGATGGATGAGTTTGCAGACTTTATCCAAGGCAGCCAACTTGTTGCTCACAATGCGTCGTTTGATAAGCGCTTTCTCGATGCGGAATTAGACTTTATTGGCCGAGACTACACAGGCAAGTTCGCTTGCTCAATGTTGATCGCTCGTCGTCTAATCCAAGACGCACCGACTCATAAGCTAGGCGACCTTGTGCGTTTCAAAAATATCGACAACGACGGTACTTTCCACAGAGCGTTAGCCGATTCAGAAATGACAGCACGGTTATGGTTATTGATGATTGATGAACTGCAAAGTGATCACGGTATTCAACAGCCGAGCTTTCAACTGATGCAGAAAATATCTAAGACCGCTAAAGGCTCGATTCCAAAGCTGCTAATGAGTAACAGAGGCTAACTCTCTGCATTCGGTTTAGGGTTTATCAGAAGGCTAGTAGCAAACAGTCACTAGCCTTAATATAGCTACCCTACTCCTGCAGTGTCACCAGCGTTGACTTGAGGCTCTCTAACTCATTCATGAAATAAGACCATTGCTTATCACTACTCGCTGCCGCGATATCCACCAAGAATTTCGCTGATGTTTGCATATTCTTATCAAGCTTAGACTCCAGCTCTTGCGGATAATAATCTTCATTGTTCAAAAGTAGCTTCATAATAATTGGCTGTGCAATATGTAAATCGGTCTTCTTCTGCATAAGTGTCGTTAGGTCTTGATACGTATTATTTTGATATTGTCGCCAGCTGTCGTTAGTATTTACCCACTCTTGAGACCACGTCAAAATAATCGTTTTTTGCTCTTTCGATACCGACCCGAGCCATCGCTCTAACCGATCTTCAATTCGACTTCGATAACGTTCTCTCGAATCTTCATCATTCAATGATAATTTTTCTTCGTAATATTCTTGCTGCTTTTCCCTAAAGTTCTTTAAGAATTCGTTATCTTGCTCTGGGGTAAGCTGCATACTTAACGCGTAAATATCTGGAGCGAACTTATTAACGATCGAGCGAATATGATTTTTAGTTTGTTCACTTTGATCAATGATAAAAGCAGAATTCATATCAGAACGGTCTAGATTTTGAATCGCTTGCAGTTGCGACATATACAGCGGAAGTTGGGTTTCTTTGTGCCATTGCTGTAATAAGTCGAGGCGCTCTTCGAGCTCTGCTTCTTGACTGTTGGATAGAGAAACAAAATCTTCAATATAGCTAACCGCAAACCAGCTTATATTGTTGTAGGCAAATTTAGTCCCGCAACCAGCGAATACAAAACAGACTAATAAGACTAACCATCGACACTTTCTCATTTAACCCTCTCACGATATTCAGCAAATCCACAATCCATTAACTCACCCTTTTAAGGTTAGCTCTAGTTCTTATAACGCTCGTTCTAGCTCTTATAAAAGTAGCCTTAATAAGCACTGGCTGTAAAAACTTTGAGATAAATTGAGACTCAGACTTGCTAATCTAGCTATTTCGGCAAATGATTAAACTAAAAATAATTAATGGCAGTGATGTAACTTGATTTTTATTGCTCATTTGATTTAAACGACCCCTATAAACGAATAGTTTATTTATTTTCAAATGATTAATATTTGGGAGGTAAGCTATGGCCGCTACTCCTCATTATACAAGCGAGTTAGAGTACGAGCTTTGTTATTTTGACGATGGAAGACTAACCACAATTACGATATCCGCTAATAATCGACAGGAAGCGATGACTTGGTATCTTAGCGAAGGAAGACATATCAACGATTTCTATTCGATCAGACCTGATGAATAAACGTTTGATGCGTTACTGGCTGTGGAACACCCTTTACTGCATTATCACTAGCATGACTTAGCAGTAAAGGGAGACAATCTCGAATTACTTCAGAATTCGGGCGCGGAATTGACGACCCTTCATTTTACCTGATTCGATTTTACCTAATGCTTTCTTAGCCATTGATCTTTCTACAGCAACGTAAGCACGCATCGCGAACAAGTTGATCTTACCTACTGACTTACCATCAATACCGCCTTGGCCTGTCAACGCACCAAGGATATCGCCTGCGCGAAGTTTCGCTTTCTTACCACCATCAATCTGGATGGTTACCATGTTTGAGTAGTACGGCTTAGCGATTGGTTTAGCTGGCAACTGAGACGGTTCGATTGGCATATCCATGTACTCATCAATTTGAGCAACACGGTGCATCTCTTTTTCGCTAAAGAAGCTAATTGCGACACCTTTGCTTCCTGCTCGACCAGTACGACCGATGCGGTGCACGTGTACTTCAGGATCGCGAGACAACTCAAAGTTGAACACTGCATCAAGGTTATCAACATCAAGACCACGAGCGGCAACATCTGTTGCAACCAAGATAGAGATGGTTTTGTTTGAGAACTGAACCAAAGCTTGGTCACGTTCACGCTGTTCCATGTCGCCGTGAAGCTCGATAACACTGAAACCACGGTGGCTTAGCTCATCATTTACGTTCTGCACTTCTTTCTTAGTATTACAAAACACAACCGCTGACTCTGGTTGATGATGAAGAAGCATTAGCTCTAGTGCGTCATCACGAGCTTCAGTACCTTCAACCTTGTAAAAGTGCTGTTGGATGCTTGAGTGATCGTGCGTTGATTCAACCTTCACCATTTCAGGGTTATTCATGATGCGGTCTGCAACAGATTTAATCTGTTTAGGGAAAGTTGCACTGAACAATAACGTTTGACGATCTTTTGGTGCTGCTTCAATAACAGCATCTAGTGCATCTTGGAAACCCATTTCCAGCATGCGATCGGCTTCATCTAACACAAGTGTGTTCAACTCAGACAGGTCAATACGCTCTCTCTCTAGGTGGTCCAGGATACGACCAGGAGTGCCCACAAGAATGTGTGCGCCATGCTCTAATGAACCAATTTGTGGGCCCATTGGCATACCGCCACATAGTGTCAGCACTTTAATATTGTGAATGCCACGAGCAAGAGTACGGATCTCTTTTGCTACTTGGTCTGCAAGCTCACGAGTCGGACATAACACTAAAGATTGAACACGAAAACGCTTAACGCGTAGGTTTTGCAGCACGCCTAAACCAAAGGCAGCTGTTTTACCTGAACCCGTTTTACCCTGACCGATAACATCCTTGCCATCCAGAATAGTAGGAAGACTTAACGCTTGAATAGGCGTCATTTCAGTATAACCAAGAGAATCTAACGTATTTAGAAGCTCAGGTTTAAGGGCGATTGAAGAGAATTTTGAAGTGCTCAATGGAAATATCCAACTGGTGAAAAACAGAGTGCATTATGAGTGTTTTTGAAAATTATTCCACCTTAATCACAGTTTTGAAGAAACATGTTAGGCGAACACAAAAAAGCCAGCTTTGTTAGCTGGCTTTTGCTTCTATTTTGAATCGCGTCCTATGGCACACCGTGACCTTTAGAAGCAACCCATACGCGATACCATTGCTCGCGAGTCAGCTCTATTTTCAGTGCATCAACAGCCGTCTTCACTCGTTCAATCTTACCTGAGCCAATAATTGCAATTGGGTTAGATGGTAAACGACGAACCCAAGCGTAAATCACTTGGTCAATGCTGTCTGCACCCACTTCTAGACGAATCGCCTCTAGCTCATCACGAACGCGAATCGCTTGTGCTGAATCACCACTGAAGATGCTACCGCCGCCTAGACAAGACCACGCCATAGGACGAATACGGTTCATCTGCAGTTGATCCAACGTGCCATCATGAGCCACGTCGAAGTTCAATGGGTTGATTTCAACTTGGTTTGTCACCAGTGGCTTACCGAGTCGAGATTGCAATAAGTCGAACTGGCGCGGAGAAAAGTTAGAGACACCGAAGTGCTTCACTTTACCCACCTTGTGTAGTTCAGCGAACGCTTCTGCTAATTCATCCGCATCCATCAGTACATCTGGGCGGTGAATCAGTAATACATCAAGTTCGGTTACACCCAAACGCTCTAGAGAGTTATTTACTGACTGGTAAATATGATGCGCGCTGGTGTCATAGTGATTGATCTTACGATCTGGAGTGTGGTCTCCACACAAGTTGATATCGCACTTGGTGACGATTTGAATATCATCACGAAGGCTTGGCTCAAGCGCTAATGCTTCACCAAACAACTTTTCACATTGGTAGTTACCGTAAATATCCGCGTGATCAACAGTTGTGATGCCAAGATCAATGTGCTGCTTCAGGAAAGTCAGGCGTTGTTGTGGGGTCATACCCCATTCTGCTGTACGCCAGTATCCTTGCACCAACTCAGAGAGTTCTGGGCCTTGTGGCGCTGTCGTTACTCTTGCAACCATGGGTTGTCTCCTTTATCAATACTGAACGTATCCTAAGCGCGTTTTACCGAAGGCTCAACGTATAACAAATGCCAAAGGTAAACGCTTATTAAAAATGTGAGAGCCGCAGAAAAACGAACACTTAAATAAATTATAACTTGCTGTCTGCCCGTGAGCCGTTCTCCTGAAAGGCTTGTTTAGCCAAATACATAACGAAACTATCTATAAATTTGAGCAATTAAAAACGATTAAGTTCAACCGTTAAGTTGTCACCATCACTGTATAACTGGATCCAAGGAGAAGCAGATCTAGAAGAAGATAAGCTAGGCACATTCCATACACTCAGTTGCTCTGCTGAACCGTGAGGCGCATTGATGAATTCGACGAGTTGTTTATCTACCTCATCAAAACCAACGCCCTCATGTTTCGCTTGTTCAAGCTGAGCGACCACATCGAACTCATCCTCGCCAATACGAATTGAGCTAAGAGTAAAGCCATCTTGGCGAAGATATGCCTGAAGCTTTGTGTAATTTAGGTTCGAATATGGCAGGTTAAAGCGAACCACACCTACGCTTGAGTCACCCAATTCCAGTTCAACATAAACATCCAAATCGTAATATTGAGTGAGGTCACTGCACAACAGAGTGCCTTCAACTTCGCCACAATCCATGAGTGCAGTATCGTTAATATAGTCTTGAGAACTCGGCAGACTTGCGCTGCTGTTAAATACTGTTCTTAGCCACCAGCTTTCACTCGCTTGTGCAGAGAATGAAAGGGCATTCAGAACCAATAACAAAGGTAGGATTAAGACAGGAAGAGTTCTCATTAATTGTGCTTATTCGCGCGGTATGAAGCGCCCATTATACGTGACCAATCAACAAACAACCGCTCAAGCCACAAATTTTAGGCGAAAAAAAACGGGCATGCATGCCCGCTAGATAGATTCTATCGCCTAATAACGTAATCCGTCACGTTGAGAACCATTACGAAAGAGAGAATATCACTCTCCCAACACACTTACCCATTACTTATATCCACCTTCAATAGCAGTTCTTCAAGCGACAATCTAACTTTGTTACGCTGAATAGCTTCTGTTGGAAAGCTGATAAAACCGTATTGGTTCAACACGGCTTGATAGCCATGTAATTTACATTCCGCAATATGCAACATCACAAAATACATTCAATGAATGTGTCATAATGTTGAAATTACTGGTTAATTTTCAAGGAATATCATGACTGCTACGAACTATCTCAACCAATTAAATCAAAAGTATCTTGCAACTCATAAAGCCAAAGAAGACTTCTTTTGGGATACTTACATGGGGATAAGTGACGACCATAATGGGTCAACACAAGCGCAAACTCAGTGGACCGAATTTCTTAGTGCGGCTGAACAGATAACCAGTATCGAAAAGCACATTTCTGCCATTGACGAAATTCAAAACGCGGAGGAAAAAGAGAGCACATTGACTGGACTAAATGGTTGGTTAGCGACCTTTAAATCTCACGCGATTGAATCTCAACAATCTCAGAAACTGAAAGCAGACCTCATCAAATTCGAAGCCGAGCTGTTTGAGAAAAAACAAAATCACGTAATGACTTACGTCAATGAGGCGGGCGACGAAACAGAAGGGTCGCTGCCCGTTTTAGGTTCAGCCGTTAGAAGTAATGGTAATGAACAAGTTAGGCTTTCTGCGCATCAAGCACTATTAGATTTAGAGCAATGGCTGCTGGCTAACGGCTTTATTGAGCTAATCAAAAAACGTAACCAATTTGCTCAATCACTGGGGTTTAAAACCTTCTTTGATTACTCGGTGCTGAAAACCGAACAGATGACGACAGAACAACTGTTTACGATTCTGGATGACTTCGAAGCACGCACGCGTGATAGCCATCAGCAAAGCCTAGACAATTTGGCAGAACAGAAAGGCGAGAATGCACTTCAAGCCCATAACTTTACCTACTCTTTTGCAGGTGACGTTATGAATGATCTTGATCCTTATGTTCCGTTCTCAAAGTCACTTCGACGCTGGATTGAATCTTTTGGTCGCCTCAACATCGAATACTCTCAAGCGACATTAAAATTGGATCTGCTTGATCGCAAGGGTAAATACCCTAATGGCTTCTGCCATGGGCCTATCCCTTCTTTCTACGATCAAGACACATGGGTAGCTGCTCAAGTTAACTTCACGAGCAACGCAAAGCCCGATCAAGTTGGCAGCGGCTATGATGGCATCAATACACTATTTCACGAGGGTGGTCATGCAGCACATTTTGCTAACGTAAAAATGAACGCACCGTGTTTCTCTCAAGAGTTTGCACCAACCTCAATGGCTTATGCCGAAACGCAATCCATGTTCTGTGACAGCTTGTTGAATGACGCCGATTGGCTCAAACAATACGCGCTTAATGCAGATGGCCAAGCAGTACCTGACGAGTTAATCAAAGCAATCATCGATAACAAACAACCCTTCAGAGCTTATCAAGAACGCAGCATTTTAGTGGTTCCGTATTTCGAGCGAGCACTTTACGAATTGGCGGATGAAGATCTGACACCTGAAAAGATCACCGCTCTTGCTCGTAGCAGTGAGAAAACGATTCTTGGATTGGCTTGTAGCCCTCGCCCATTAATGGCGATCCCGCATCTATTGTCGGATGAAGCCTCTTGCGCATATCAAGGTTACCTGCTGGCTCATATGGCGGTGTATCAAACTCGTGCGTATTTCACCGATAAGTTTGGCTACCTAACGGATAACCCAGAAATCGGCCCTTTGTTAGCTAAGCACTATTGGCATCAAGGAAATAGCGTGAATCATAATGGGACAATCGAAAGCCTGACTGGGGAAGGTTTTAATGCCAAATACCTCGCTGACGAGTGCAACTTATCGCCAGAAGAAGCTTGGGCGATTGAGGAGCAAAAAATCAAACAGCTGTCGACAAGAGAACGATCACCAGTCGCTGATTTGAATGCGAAGATATCGATCGTTGATGGGGCCACCGAGTTGGCGAATAATGATAAGTCAAACCATCAGATGTGTGATGAGTTTGAACACTTTATCGTTGGGCAATACGGCCGATAGCGGGTGCTGAGCATCTGTAACCAAGGTTGAACCAAAAAACTCAAACGAAAAAAGGACGATAATTTATCGTCCTTTTTATATTCAGCGTTGGATCTATGCCGTGACACATATCGAGCGAGTTTCAGTATCAAACTCAACATCAACAGAATCAGCACTTCGCAATGATTTTCGATGAATGCCAAATACTTGCCCCGTCAAAACAATATAAAACTTCTCTGTTTTGAGTAGATTCCAAGCTTCATCAAGAGATTCAGCATAAACCTTGTTCTTGAGATCTTGTGGGCGGGTACCTGCGACTCTTCCATGTTTACGCGCCAATTCAAATAGTCCATTACGATTCGGTTTACACGTAAACAGGGTATCATTTCCATAAATAACACCCTGGGCTGTAATGCTTTTAATCATTACATTTCTCCAGATAATAATTCCACTCGTAGCACTTGAGTGACAAACCACATATCAATCTGTGGATGCTTACGCTGCAAAAAGAAGAGAACATGGTGTAACGACCGGGCAAGCTATTACACCATTACCATCAAATGTCTTAGAAGCTCTTAATAGTTCAAGTTCTTAGAAGTAGTAGTAAGCTGCTGCAAATACGTGTGTTTCTTCGTCGTATTGTGTGTTACCAGTTGAGCGGGCGCCTTCAATATCTTGCTTGATATCAATACCCATGTCAGCGTTGTCAGCGATACGGTACATTGCCGCGATGTTGATGTAAGAAGCATCTACATCTGCTTGGCCATCAAGTTCATTGTTGCTAGATGCATAACCCGCTGCGATTGTTAGGTCTTCTGAAACTGTGTAACCACCTGAAACGTAGTAGCCTGTGTTCTTAGCAGAATCACTCTCTTCAATCCAAGAGTTCATACCTAGTTTAAGAGCACCAACCTTAACGTTACCTGTCACTGTATAAACTTCGTAATCAGCATCGTCATCACGAGCTTCATAACCTGCGTATAGGTTGAATACCTCTTGCTCTAAACCGATGTAACCGTTAATGCCTTTATCCGCATCATTATGATCGTCACCTGTTTCAAAGTAAGAAATACCGTAAGCAATACCGTCTGTTGCGCCTTGGAATTTAACAACATTGAAGCCGTCAGAAGCATCACCAGCTGAAGCACCAAACTCGTAAGTAGTGTCGCCAGCGCCATCGACTTTATCTAGAGCCGTATCGTTTTCCCAACCAAATGAAGCAATACCGTAGCCAGTGTCAAAACCAATCCAAGCTTTGTCTACGTGAGTTGCTGGACCTGTATCGATGCCGTTGACCCAAGCAGAAGTTGCAGCGTCAGCATCCGCTACGTTGTTGTCTGTCGTGTACTGAAGCATTAAGTCTGTTTCTACGTAAGCCACTACGCGGTTGTTACGGTAGTTAAGGGCCAATGTTAGACCTGTAGCCCAGTCATCGTAAAAAGCTTTAGAGCCCGTGTCGTAGTAACCACCAACACCAAAAGAGCCTGATACTGAGAATTGATCTTTGTGCATTGAATCGAATGCAAACATATCTTCGTTTTGGCTGTTTTGGCTGCTTGTGCTTACAGCGAAAGCTGAACTTGAAATGCTCGCAATCGCAAGTGCTACTAATGTCTTTTTCATGATAACCACTACCTATATATTGATTCGGCCTTGTTAGTCCGGCCTTTTGGAGTGGCGCTATTGTTCAAAAAAACAGGTTATTGATATACCGTAAATTTACTGAAAATTTTATAGCTTTGGTGAATTTCATGAAATAAGAATATATTAATGTATCGTTTATATTGAAAAACGTAATCCGAGTGTAAAGCCGATATCGGTGCTGTTATCCATATTACGGATGTTTTCAATCATCAGCGCTTCGATGGCTAGTTGATTGAAACGGTAGCGATAACCCAAAACGACCTCGTTAGAAGGTTCAGAAAAATCCGGATCATTGGTCGCCCAGCCTTGGAAATTGAGAGATTCAATCAATAAGCTATGGCGTTGATTCAACCGATACTCATACCCAATTGCCCAACTTGCGCTGAAATTTTCAAGACTAACGACATACACATCGCTATCTCGATGTACAAGACCAATGGTTGAAAAAACGCTGTGCCTAGGGGTGATATAGCTGTAGTTAAGCTGAACACCTTGCTCAAAACTGGTTCTCGCAAACTGCCCACTTCTTACATTGTTGTAAAACAAAGAGCCACCAGCCGAGAGCGACATTGGCCCTCTAGAATACAGTAGAAGTTCATTGTAGAACGTCAGCGCGTTGGTTAAATCATCACCTTCAAAATCAGACACGTGCACACCTGCATTATGAAAACCCATGGTGAACTGATCTTCCGCCACCTGATCGCGACCATTCTGGCCAATGCGGAACAGGTCATGAAACCCCATCACAAAACTGTCTAAACCATTATCTTTTGCAGTCACAACTCGGTAATCCAGCTCCGTTTTCCAGACAGGTGAAGCTTGCCACTCAATCGCAATATTGGATTGATTTTGATAATAGTCGAGAGCATACGCACTCGTGTGTGCCCATATACTGGCTTGGGTATAGGAGGACTTGAACTCAATGGTCCCTACTCTTTTAGGCTGAGCAGAACGAAGTTGTGTTGAAAGCACATTTGAATGAATTGGAGATTGCGCGTAAACAAACATTGGAGAGGTATTCGCGTGTGTAACGGAATGAAAAAAGGTCAACATCGAGACTGAAATAGACAGTAACGTCCTTAAACTTATCACAGTGTTTACTCGGTTATAGAAATGCCCGACCTTATTAAAAAACACCGTTCAATTAATGCAGTAAATGTACTGCTTATCATTCGACAATCTAGAACTAAGAGTTATAAAAAACTTAAAAATAGAACCTATGATATATATAAGAATCTTATCTTGCACTGAGCCACTCGAACGAATATCTTCTGAGTATTGACCTAATGAATGTATCGAGAAAGGAAAAACGTGTCTGCTTTAAGCCTAAGTTTTGAACAGCTATTAATGAAACAATCAACCTCTCTTATTAATAGCGATCCTAAAAACTTTCAAACAACGTGGTCAGAAGCAAGCTTTGACGTTCTCGATTGGTTCGGGATTGATCGTTTAACGCTATACCCGAATTCAATGGTCTTACTTGAAGACGGGAAAACTTGTTCAGTATCCAAAGCAAACATACCTCCTGTCGATAAGAAAAGTTTGGTTGGCGGTAACTACCTTGATTACCTAAAGCTATTGAAAACCAATGAAACATATCTCACCTTTACCAGTGACGAACTCGTTTCAACCAAAAACTATGTGTTAAAGAAGATCTATAAAGAAGGGGGAAGATGGCACTGCATCATTCCTTTGCAGCTGTTTAACCAACGCTGGGGAGCATTGTCTTTTACTAACTTTCACGACAACGAAACCACCTTCGACCTCGAAGACATCCAGCGCTTAAAGTTAGTCTGTGAACTTTGGCTCTGTTATTGGCAGCACTCAACGCTAGCGAGGACACTAAAACAAAATGAGAATCGGCTTGCAGATGATAGTGAGAAGCTATTATTACTCACAAAAAAACAAACCAAGGTTTTGGCTCTCATTGCTCAAGGGTTTAGTGCAAAAGAGTGTGCAGAACAGCTCCACCTTAGCTCTCGAACGATAGAATCGCATAAATACAGAATGCTTGGATTGCTCGATTTAAACAGCCACAATGACCTGATTCAATTCGCCTTACGCAATGGCCTAGGTCTTACAGAAAACCTACACACGACACGTTAAAGCAAGGCTATGTACACTCTTTACGCATAATGTTGGTTGTTATTCGTTGCCTTCACTCAGAGCAAATTTGATTTCATCCGACGAAAAGCCTTTTCGACTTAACATTGCGTACGCCTTTGAACGCTCTTTGTGATCGTTGAGGTCATATGATTTCTTCTGCAGCTGTTCCAAACAAGATGAATAGAAATCCAGTTGCTCCTCATTAATTAATCGGTCGACCAACGATGACAACTCGCTGGTGTCGATTTGTCGCTGTCTGAGCTCTTGCTGAATAGCAGTCAAGCCTTTGCCTTTACGAGCATACTTAAGCACCTCTTTTTCCAAATCAGCTTTCTCTGCCTTAATTTGAATATTACTTTTCAGTTCATGCGACTGCGTGTGCTGGTCAATCGCTACCTTCACCTGCTGGTAGCTAAAACCACGCTTTTGCAGGGTCGCGACAAGCTTTTCACGGCTCATGGTAAAACTTGTATAGTAATGGTTGATACGGTCTATCAAGATGGTTTGCTCATCAATAGACTTTTCGAAGGACACTTTATGGATTGCATCAGAAATCACTGAATCGGTCAGGCCTTTCTTCTTCAATTTTTCGACAATATATCGAGAACCGAATTCACCAGAAAAAGCTTGTTCCACGAATTGTTCTGCAAACACTTGGTCAGACTTGAGATACCCAAAGCCTTTCAGTGTCCCTAGAGTTTCATCGATCCATTCTTGATTGTCGGTTTTCACTTTGAGCTTCGCAACCAACTCACTTTCCGTCATATCTCTCTGGGTTAGGTGCCACATCGCAGAGTTCATGACGCTTTCAATTCGTGTTGCTTTTCTTACCGTTGTATTTCTACTATTCGTTTTTTGCTGTGAATCATCCATTCGCTTTCAACTGTCCAAACTAAGCCTACCCCATCATAACGTAATTCTAAGGCGGTTGAGTGACATAAAAGAATGAAGCTCAATATAAACGGAAGCCAATAAAAATGGACGCTTATTCAGCGTCCATTTGATATCACATTAAGAATAATGGCTCTAAGCCATGCTTAGCTTTTTCGTAATAGCTCTATTCGAAATCGCTTTTCGTACTAGCTCTTTCGCTTAGCTCTCTTCGTGATTGTAAATATGCACATCTCGTTGAGGGAATGGGATCGTGATACCTTCTTCATCGAAGCGTTTCTTCACGGTTTCCGTCACATCCCAATACACATCCCAATAGTCATCGGTCTTAACCCAAGGTCTGACGACAAAATCAACAGAAGACGTATTCAAGGTATGAAGCTTGATCATATGCTCCGGTTTTTTCAGTACTAGAGGGTGCGCAAGAATGATGTCGTTCAATACCGCTTTCGCTTTATCGATATCATCTGAGTAACCAATGCCGAAGACCATATCAACACGTCTCACACGTTCTGCAGTGATGTTGTTGATCACGTCACCCCAAATCTTGTTGTTCGGGATCACCAAGCGTTGGTTATCGATGGTTTGAATGGTCGTCGACACTAAGCTCATGTCTTTTACTGTGCCTTGAACGCCGGCCACTTTAACCATGTCGCCCACATCATAAGGACGATAGATCAAGATCATCAAACCTGACGCAAAGTTAGATAGTGTGTCTTGCAATGCGAAACCAATAATGACACCCGCCACACCGAAACCGGTTAATAGTGGCGCTAGCTCAATCCCAATTTGAGACAGAGCGATAAGTAAACCAATAAACACGACCGCTTTAGATGCGATGGATACGAAGAACTCCTGCATCAATACGCTAAAGTCCATTTTAGAGTGCGAAACACTCTTACGAACGGTCTTACGAGCCACGTTAGCAATAAGGCGAGTTACGTATAAAATACCGAGAAACAGAGCGAGTTTAACGATAAATGAAGGGGTGTTTTCAAACGCCCATGAACTGAATGAACGAAGCCAACCATCCAACAGATCCAACGCAACATCAACATCCAACACATCAGCGTTAATATCGCCTGTCGTTGCTAGTAACACACGCTTGTAAGAAGTCACATCAACGCCAAACGGTTCCATTAGCGTGATGGTTTCTTCTAAGCTCGCCACCATGACACTGGTTCGCTCACTGAAGCGTTCAAGCTCAGTTTTAATCGTCGCTTTCTCTTCTTCACTTACATAAGATAACCGACGTTCTAAATCTTGACGTTGTGTATCCGTGTATAGAATTGCATTAGTAAGATATTGAGAACGAGAAACAAGTGCCGTTTTGAGCTCACCTTCAGGAACCGCAACATCAACTTCACGCTCTTTCGACCAATCTAATGTCTTAGCAAGCTGCTGATAATAGACATCCATCATTCCGATTCGTTTTTGAATGCGTAATTCAAGGCGTTTTTTAGCATCACCTTCAGCGGAACGGTTTTCTTTGCTCATTGAAACGATTTTAACTTCATTCAATGACAGCAATTTTTGTAAGAGTTCAACCTGCTGAGCAAGAGTGACATCAAGCCCTTCCTTTTTATCGGACGATAGCTGTGAAAAAATCTCTTCACGTAGTGCTTGGTTCTTTCGTCTTAATATATCTTCTAGAAACGGCTTCTCAGCATCATGCGCTGTTTCTAATGTTGTTAGGTCCAGCATTAGCTGGTCTTGTACTTCTGCTATTTTATCGACACTTTGTGCAAAACTCCCTGATGCCACAAACGCCAACATTAAAAATAGACAACGCCAAACCTTTATCATGTTAATTCCTATGAATGTCTAAATTGACCCCTTAAATAGTAGTAAAAAGAATATGGATAACAAGCATTTAAACGTATGTTGTGTTAAAAATTCGTAAAATATCAGTACGTATCTAATATTTGAGAGTTCCAATCCCCTCTTATGATCTGTAGAGTACGCAACCAACAAAGAACAACAGCCAATATCGTCACTTAAGCACATGCACAAAAACGCCTTAAATCCGATGTTAGCTAACAGCAAGAGAGCATAGAAATGAACAACGAACTTGATATTATCGATTCCTTAGAAGAACTAGAAAAGTTCCTAATCTCAGTGGAAGCTGGCGGTTTGGGTCTTGAAGGCGTTGAAGGGGTAGGCATGGCAACCAATAATTCAGATGGTCGTCACTTCGTTGCTGTATTCAACAGCAGCCACAAAGTTCTGCTCGCTCGCTGGATCACCAAAGAAGTTTTCGAAAATGGTAAAGACTTGGTACGTAATGGCCCTCGCCGTACTCACTAAGCCTTTCCAATAAAACCAACGATTAAGCCCAATAAGTTCCTCTAAGATCTGTTGGGCTTTTTGCATAGCCCCATCGTGAATAAACAAATCGATACAGAATAAATTAGTTATAACTGCCGGTTATTGTGAACTTTAACCAGAGCCCTATGTCGTATTCGCGTGAGTCCATGTTTAATCATCGTCTCTCGTGTATATACATTTTCTCTCGTTTATATATAGTTTCACTTTAACCATTTTATGACTTGTGGCGCGAAGGGAACTTATCTAAGCTAGCCACAATTCAATGAGCTCGCTTTAACAACTAACTGATTTGATTACCGACTAATTTGCTGAACACATCACTACTTTTCTTACCCACACAGAATCGCCAACAAAAGCAATCGCTTTGGGCACTTCTCCTTACCGGACTGGTTATCGTAACCTGTCTGGCGAGTACGCTGTCTGCAAACAAAGTAACCTCTTCAGCTTCCTTAATTGGACAATCAATACTTGTAGGTGCAGAAACTAGCCACCCACAAGCAATCGTCGCATCTTTCGATAAAATGTCTGAGCTCTATGCCAGCGTTTTTGGTTCAGAAGCGTCTAAAATGTTAACGTCACCCAATTCAAGCTCGTGTAGTCTAAGTTCAAAAATGCTGACCTTTGCCGCACCTAAAACGGGCTGGCTGATCCCTTTCGTTCTGATGATTGCTGTTGCATTCAACTTATCTCCGCACATCTCGAGATTATCCGGAGAGAATCACCGCTCTTCTCGACCTACAAAACACCGCTTACACCTAAAGCACTGTATATTTAAAGAGTAAATAACCGGGCTATTCCACCCTTTTATTTATTTTTTGGAGATACATTTGTGTACAACACACTACTAACTAAGTTTGTCGATTCGTTGGCATTCTGCATGCGCACATGCGCAAAAGCTTTCGTCACTGCAATCTTAGTCATGACGTCATTTACCGCCCTGGCTCAAACCACAGGCTGGATAAGCGTGCCTGAGCATCCGCCAGTTAAGATGCGAATGATGTCGACGGGTGAACAGTCGGATAACGGCGGTACCGTTCAAACTGTATTGGACGTTACACTCGACGGTGACTGGAAAACCTATTGGCGCAGCCCAGGTGAAGGTGGCATTCCGCCAAGCTGGGACTGGTCTGATTCGACTAATATAGAGTCTGTAGATTGGCATTGGCCGATCCCTAAATACTATGAACAACTTGACGTGATGACGTTAGGTTACAAAAAGCACGTAAGCTTTCCTGTCACCCTAACGTTGAAAGACAAAACGCAACCTGCTGTATTTAGGGCTTCTATCTCGTTCCCGTCGTGCACCAATATTTGTGTTTTGACTGACTATGACATCGAACTCCCTATCGACACGCAGCAATTGCAGTTCGATGAAGAAGCGATGTTCTTGTTCAACCAAGGCATGAGCCAATCTCCAAGAGAAGCGAACCGGACTTCAGTGAACGGTCTATTTTGGGACAAAAGCAAGCAACAACTGGTCACTCAACTAACCAGTAACGAAGGCTGGGATAAGCCGATGGTGTTGATCGATGGCAAAGAAGTCATCGATGATTTCTTTGCTCAACCAACCGTCCACATCACCGGCAATACGATGACCGCGGTATTTGACGTCAGCAACTGGATAGGCGAAGTCGACTTAACGGATCGCACCGTTAGTGTCACCGTTTCAGACACTAATTTTGCCGAAGAGATGACCGCTCAAGTCGGCTCAGAACCTATTGCTTATCAAGCAAGTAACAACGGTTTTCTTGCAATGATCGGCTTTGCTTTGATTGGTGGTTTAATCCTCAATATTATGCCGTGTGTGCTGCCTGTATTAGGAATGAAGCTAAACAGCATCATCCAAAATCAAGGCGCATCTAATCGTCATATCCGACTCTCATTCTTAGCTTCTGCGTCAGGTGTCATTACATCATTTGCACTCCTAGCCCTTGGCATGACCGTTCTAAAAATGGGTGGCAATGCGATTGGTTGGGGAATCCAGTTCCAAAATGTTTGGTTCATCGGGTTCATGCTGATCATCACTTTGCTGTTCTCGATTAATCTACTTGGATTATTCGAATTCAGACTACCATCAGGTTTAAACACTTGGATGGCAACCAAAGGCGATGACTCACATTCAGGCCACTTTATTCAAGGCATGTTTGCGACGCTGTTGGCAACGCCGTGTAGTGCTCCGTTCTTAGGAACCGCAGTTGCTTATGCACTTGGGGCAAGCTACCAAGAGTTGTGGGCTATCTTTATCGCACTCGGCATCGGTATGAGTGCACCTTGGTTGATTTTCGCGCTGTTCCCGAGTCTTACAAAACTACTTCCAAAGCCTGGGGCATGGATGTTCAGAGTTAAGCTGGTATTTGGCTTAATGATGTTCATTACCAGTCTATGGTTAACAAGCCTAATGAGCCCATTCATTGGTAAATTCCCGACGATCCTCTTGTCACTGTTTATCGTGATTACAGTATTGATTTGGATTGGCCGTAAGTTGGGCCGCAAGGTCCTTATTCCTATTGTCGCAACCACAACCTTGGTGTTTGGTGCTGCATTGATCGTCGGTAGTGTCACCGCTGATAACTGGGCGACACCGATTGTTGACGATCTCGATTGGCAAAAGCTAGATGCAAAACAAATCCCTCAATTGGTTGAGCAAGGCAAAACGGTATTTGTCGATGTGACCGCTGAGTGGTGTATTACCTGTAAGGCCAACAAGATCGGCGTCATCCTCCAAGACCCTGTCTACAGCCACCTACAGCAAGAAGACATTGTTTTGATGAAAGGCGATTGGACAACACCAAGTGAAAGTGTCACTCAATACCTACAAAGTAATGGTCGATTTGGTGTGCCATTTAATATCGTCTACGGCCCAAGCTATAGAAGCGGTATTCCACTGCCTGTCATTCTCGACAGTGACACTGTCGTTCAAGCCATCGACGCTGCGAGATAATGGATGAAGACTCCCAACAATGAAGATAAATTTAGCACGACTGAAGACAGCGCTGTAAAGGGTGAAACCAAAAAGCCAAGTCGTCTTAAGAAGTGGGGAAAGGAACTGGTTTCAATGATATTGATCGTTGGCGTGGTTTCATTTGCGATGGACTTTTATCACAGCAGAAGCATGCCTCAGGGCGACGCGATTCCAATTGTGGGTCAATCGCTCCAAGGCGAAGATATTGATGTTATCGAGCTAAGCAAAAATGGTAAGCCAGTCATTGTCTATTTTTGGGCGACTTGGTGTGGCGCCTGCAAATTTGTAAGCCCAACCGTCAATAGCTTCAGTGATTCCCATCAGGTGGTTTCGGTCGCTCTATCGTCTGGTCCAGACGAGCGTGTTCAGCGCTACTTAGAGGCGAAAGAGTATGACTTCCCTGTTATCAATGATCTTTCTGGATCGATCAGCAGAAATTGGGGCGTTAATGTCACTCCAAGCATCGTCATCATAAAAGATGGAAAGGTTAGCAGTATCGCAACAGGCATTACTTCCCCGATAGGGCTTTGGTTGAGAACCTACTTTGCCTAACTCGCTTACAAAGAAAACAGAGCAAAGCAAGGTGAATAACTCGATTTAGCCCGTTTAACGAACAGAATTTCCGTGAGCGCGACCCAATGAGCGCTCACGATTATCAAGAATTAGAGAACAAATAGCATGAAAAAACATCTGATTAGTACACTGATTTTAGGCTCACTAATGAGCACCACTGCCTTCGCTGAGTTAAGCACAGAACAAACCCAGCAACTTGAAGAGATTAACCAATTTCTGAAAGAGAACCCTTCTACGATCTCTGGCTTACATACCAGCTTAGAGCAGTACGTAGCAGGGCAAGAACAGTCGAAGAAAGCTCAAGCAGGAAGCCATGATTGGTTGTACAACAATGACGCTCACCCAATCACGGGCAATCCGGATGGCAAATCAGTCATCGTTAACTTTACTGACTACAACTGCCCTTACTGTAAGCGCTTGGAAAAAGGCTTGGTTCAATTAGCCTCTGAAAACAGCGACATTAAAGTGATCAACGTGTACTTATCGTTTAAGCAACAACAAGTTGCAGGGCTAGACACCAACGCGGCGCTATACGCGATGAAAGTATGGAAAGATAACCCAGCAGCATTCCCTGAAGTTGATAGATTGCTGATGGCGAAAAGCGGTATTCACTCGAAAAGCTCACTAGAAGCCGTTGCCAAGAAGACGGGAACAGAGGCGGAACTAAAAACAACTCAAGAACAAAACCAGGTTCTAACCACTAACCATCAAACGTTCAGTGCACTCGGCTTAACGGGCACTCCAACCATGATGATGAACGGAAATGTTTTACCAGGATATGTGCCTTACGACCGACTTAAAGATATCGTGGATGACGCTTTTTAATCGTGCGTAGATAGAGATAAAGACTCGAAAGAGAAGTGAATAAAAGCCGACTCGCGCAACCCGCAGTCGGCTTTTTAATGAGCTTAAGATAATGTTTTCAATATTATTTTTGAAACAGAAAAGCAATCGAAGTGTCACTATCTTGCAATGGATTCTTAATTTACCCTCGCTACGCTAAAAGCAGTTCTGTCGATGAGTCAAAGACGTGTTAACTCAAGACAACTGTCCTTTGACCGAGCCTTGCTCGGTCTTTTTTTTGCTTAACTCAGCAAGCGACAAACAAGCGCGCCCGGCTCCCTTAATGCATCCACGTTATAGCTGAGTACACGACCAGAAGATGGTGCGTGATAACGACGACATTCATTACCGAACGCATCATATTGGATAGCGAGCAGATCATCTTGTTCGACACTTTGCAAAAGCTCGACCTGAGGCAGCACAAAGCCACCTATGTCGGCGCGGATAGACACGACGTTGTTGCCTTCTATCCAGTCCATACTTGGCAGCTGACTTGCCTCAAACGGGTCTTCACCCTCAAGCATCTCGTAGTAAGACAGCATATTAAAAACACCGTCAACGGCTCGTTGAATCATGTCAGGCTGAGTAAACTTACCCATCCCCACTTCCACCGTAATGCTCGGAATTCCACTTCGATTCCAAACCGTTTCGAGAATACCTGGGTCGCCGGGATCATTGAGAACACAATCTGGCGTCATCAACCTTGCCATTTCAAGACATTGTTCAATTCGGTAGTCAGCAAAAACATAAAGTGGGTAGACCGCGCCACGAGTTTGGGTATGCAGGTCAACGGCGAATGTCGCATTGTGTTTGAGTAAGCGATCCCACAAAGACGCAACAAAGCGCTCTGCCGCTAAGCCATTCGCATCACCCGGAAAGAGTCGATTAAGGTTGGCAGGGCAAGAGCCCGGATCCGAAGAGATAAAATCGCGGCTGTGGTTAAGCAAACCCGACAAGTTCACAGTAGGCACTATCGTGACCGTGCCTTTGAGAGTTTTACCGACTAAGTCTCTGATAATTTGCTGAGCAGCCAACACACCGTTGAGCTCATCACCGTGAATACCAGCGGTGATCATCAACTTAGGACCTGCTTGACTGCCTTTGAAAACAGAAACCGGCATGTTCTTGGGTTGCCCTAGCCCATCACTGGTTACTTGAAACCAAAACTGGTGCTCTCCAACGGGTAGGTCTTCAACATTCAAGGAGCCAATAACCTGCCTACCTTGTAAAACATCGCCTAAGTACTCTGTTTTCATCCAACGTCTCCATCTTGTTGAGCAAAATCTATTCTCTTCTAAGTTTTTGCATCATAGAGGATATCTTAATCAGTACAAACAGTTAATAAGATGAACAAGCTCTGACTTTCCCATAATACTCACGTATATCATCATCACTTCTCCTAAATAGAAGCTTGTGAAAGTCAGCACTCAAGAACAGATAAGTTGTATAACCATTCACAAACCACTCAGTCTATTGAAATAAAAGTGCAATAAAATCAACACTTAAAAAGTTCCCTATTCACGAAAATGTAATTTTATAGAAATGAAAGCTTAATTTAGCTGCTCTAAATTAGCTTCATATCGAAACGGAGAGCACATTGCTCACGGATTTTAAAATACAAGGTAAGTGATTATGAAAAAGGCAGTTCTAGCTTCTGCAGTGGTAGCGGCACTAGTTTCAGGTTCTTCTCTAGCAGCAACAGTTTACAGCTCTGATGGTACAGAACTCAAAATTGGCGGCCGTGCGGAATTCCGTGGTGATTTCATTGGTTCAGGCGGTAAAGAAATCGACGGAACCATGAAAAATAAAAGCCGTGTGCGTTTAAATGTTGGCGGTACTACTGAAATCACTAGCGATTTATCTGGTTTCGGTTTCTACGAAGCAGAACAAGGCGTAAATTCTTCAGCGGATAACGATGAAACTGATAACTTTAATCAACGCTATATGTACGCTGGCCTTGAAGGTAACTTTGGTGCTGTTTCGGTAGGTCGTCAAGATACAGCCGCTGCTCAAATCTCAGAAATGTCGGATGTTACTATCTACTCAGGTGATCAAAAAGCCTTCATTAACGCGGGCAACGAGCAGATTAACAACACATTCTTGTACGCTTACGATGCTGATGCTCTTTCGTTGAAGGCAAGTTTAATCGCTGGAGAAGATAAAGATACAGACGGTTACGGTATCTCTGGTATCTACACATTGCCTATGGGCTTAGGTTTTGGTCTTGGTTACTCAGGTAATGACAATGGTGCGGGTAATGGCTCTGCAACCGCTGTAATTGCTGGTATCAACTACAAAATGGATGCTCTATACCTAGGTGCAACCTACACAATGGGTGACCTAGACGACAAAGCTAAGACTGAGTTCTCTGGTGTAGAAGTTGCGGCTAAGTACAAACTAACCGATCAATTTGAATTGGCTGCTTTGTACCAAAAACAAGAAAAAGACGCGACACAGAACATCACTGTAGATACAGCTGATTTCTTCGAGCTAACGGGTACATACAAGTTCAACAAGTCTATCCGTACTTACGTTGCTTACCAATTAAACAACCTAGACGATGCAAAAGTTGCGGGTCTAGAGACACAAAGCGAAGATTCTCTTCGTCTAGGTCTACGCTACGACTTCTAATCTAAATCGGCTTTAGATACAGACTAAAAGGTTGGGCAATAGCTCAACCTTTTTCATATTCAAATATTCTGACTAACTTCATCAATGCTTTTTCTGGTTAAGTGGTGCTAAATCCGTATCATAGGTGAACCACATCAAATAATTAGAAGCATCATGTCACAACACCATCCGATCCAAGGCGCTAGCTGGATGCTAACCGCAGGCCTAGCCTTTGCCGTCATTAACAGCCTAACTCAAATCGCTAGCATTCATTTCGGACTTACTTCTACTACCGTTGCCGTCATTCAATACGCCATCGCGTTGTTCGCTATTCTTCCTTATCTGAAAACGCTGGGCATTCGCCGCGCGCTAAAAACCGACAACCTCAAGTTGCATGTATTCCGTGTGTTTTTATCGGTAATTGGTATTCAACTTTGGATATGGGCGCTGGCTTACCCTGTTCCTATTTGGCAAGGCATTGCCCTTCTCATGACGTCGCCACTGTTTGCAACCATAGGTTCAGGGCTTTTCCTCAAAGAGAAAGTTGGAGCTGCTCGCTGGGGCGCGACCTTAGCCGGTTTCGTGGGTGCGATGGTGATTCTAGAGCCGTGGGCTGAAGACTTTAACTGGGCAACGCTACTACCGATTGGCGCCGCTTTCTTCTGGGCATGCTACTCATTGATGGTGAAAAAGCTCTCTTCGCAAGATAGCCCTTCAACCATGGTGGTGTACCTGCTGCTATTAATCACACCATTTAACATCCTACTTGCTGCGCCAGATTGGCAGACGCCAAGCGGCGGTACAATTTGGGCTATCTTAATTGTCATCGGCGTTATGACGGCACTTGCTCAATGGGCAATTGTAAAAGCCTACTCAGTCGCTGATGCTTCATTCGTACAACCTTTTGACCACGCAAAATTACCGCTAAATGTCCTAGCAGGTTGGATTGTATTTAGCTGGGTTCCACCGGGTCGTTTATGGCTCGGGGCTGCTATTATTATTGCGTCAGTCGCATTTATAACGCACTGGGAAACGAAAAAGCCGTCAAAACTGAAGAAAGTTTAGGGTTAGTGAAATAAATAGTTCAACAGTCCGTTCTATATGGATAAGAGAATTCAAACGAGGCCGTAACCATGAAGAAACCAGTCAAGATTACACTATACCGTTGGGCAGGCAGCTGGGGTCCATTTAAAGTTAATATCCCATGTGGGGAATGTACCCTTACCAAAGACATTCTTAAGGATACTTTTGAGAATGAGTTATCAGATGTCGATGTCGAACTGGAAGTGAAAGATTGGTTGTCTCACTGGTGGGAGCCTCTAAAACTGGGCTCTTGGCATGCTCCAATCCTTGTTGTTGAAGGCAAGGTTGTAAGCCAAGGCGAAGCGCTTAACCGCGGTGTGTTAGTTCAATCCGTGATCAAAGAGTGGACCAAACGCGACAGCCTAAAAGGCAACATCGTTTATGGTAAAGCGACCTGCCCATTCTGTGTTAAGGCAAAGAAAATGCTTGATGAAGCGGGTGTTGAATACCAATACCACGATGTCGTAAAAGACAGCGCAGCTTTGTATCGCATGATTCCTGAGGTCAAAGCGCACATTGGTGAAAAAACACCAGTAACCGTTCCTCAGATCTGGCTCGATGGTAAATACATCGGTGGAGCAGACAACTTAGAAGCATGGATGAAAGAAAATGGTTTAGATACCATTCCAAATAACGTTGTCGACCTGTCCAACCAATCGGCAGGCTAAACTCACACTGAGTTACAAATCCGATCGTGAATTAATCAGTGTTTTTTTGTGTCCATCCACAACAAAACGAGCGATGACCTTCATTAATCGCTAAAACGAAAAAGGCCTTAAACTTCATCGAGTTTAAGGCCTTTTTAAATTCCGTTTTTGAAAATGCTTATTTCGCCATTTTCTTCATCATTCGCTTAAAGAATGATGCTTTTTTTGGCTTTGGCTTGCCATACAATGCTTCGTGCATCATGTTTTTTGCTACCATTTGACCAAGGTATGCGTGGCCTAGTTCGTAATTCATGCTTATCTCCGCACATAATCGATTTTCTTATGCGCGGATTCTACACTTAAAGCGGTCAAAAACAAGATCTAAATCACACTTTATTGCAAGAATATCATTATATTGCAACGTCCGTATTCTTGTCTCTGCGTAAATCAGCATTGTATCGTTATATCAATGAGTTAATGTTAAGTCCGTCTAACCTTGATTCACCATACCCATTTGCAATCCAAGACATTGGTTTAGACATTCATAAAAAAAGCAGCTCAAGAGAGCTGCTTTTTTTATACTTAGCTTAGAAACACTGACCTTAAAAAGGACACTATTCGCTAATGCCTAATAGTCAGTAACTAAAACACTAACTACGCTTTGGCTGTCTGTAAGTTTTACCCGCAATTTGGTATGTGTCTTTTTGCTTTAATTCGAACATAGTTTCAAAGAACCAAGCTGCAAATTTGATTAAGTCATCGCCTTCATTCATGACATGTTCGATGTACTCTTGCTCTTCGCCTTGTTCATTTTCTTGAAGCGTCACGTGGTAAATACGCTTTTCGCCTTCTACTTCAGCTAACGCAAATTGACCTGTTAGTGATCCAGCAGCCTCAGCGACTTCTGTATCCTCATTGGATTTCAATAGCTCAAGCGCTTGAGGCAGGCCATCTAGTGCGCAGATAGCTTTTACCAGTACTTCAAATTCATTTTGCTGCATGTTTATTACCTATTAAATGGACGCAGGTATTGTAGAAAACCATCCATACAAATACAACGTATTAACGACTGTACGCTGAACTATAGCGAGTTAGCTGTTTAACTGTATTCTACTTGGGTAGCTGCGGCTTTCTTATTCATTCTCGTTGAAGACCAAAGTACTGTGCCCATGCAAGCACCAATAATCAGATAAAACACGCCTAACTGTAGATGAGTCGTGACCCAACTTTCTACTAGATACCCACCCAATAAACCCGCTAAACACATCTGAATTGAGCCTGACAATGCCGACACTGCGCCCGCTTGCTTCTTATGAGGTTCTAACAACATACTGATCGATAGAGGGAACGAGATACCTTGCGCTATCGCCAACCAAGTAAACGCCCAAACTAAGTTAAAGATGGATAACTCATGAGTAAGAAGCCAAGTTCCCGAAGCCAAAATAATCAAGATAGCTATGCTCATCAATTGCGGAGTGCTAAACCTACGATTGAGCAAGTTCAAAGCCACGCTACCTATCAATAAGCCAGCCGAAGGGACTATCATCAAAGACCCATATTCAGCCGCTGTCAGCCCCAATTGCTCTTGCATTAAGAATGGAAACAGCGATAAAGATACCAAACTTGCCATGTAGCTCATCCAGTTATAACTGGCACTGGTCAACACTTGACGGTTAGTCAACAAGCGTCCGTAGTTCTTTACCACTTGGCAGGCATCAAAGCGACTCTTTCCATATGGCAAAGTCTCAGGCAACACAAAGTAACCCAGAGTGAATATTGCCAGTAGATACAGTAGAACAAACAGGAACACCGCCTGCCAACCTAGGTGGAATGAAATCCAACCACCAAATACGGGCGCAATGATCGGCATGATCGAAGCGGTGACCGAAATATAAGACAACGCTTTGGTCAGTTGAGGGCCATCATAGCTGTCGCGAAGCACACTTCGTCCGAGAACCGAGGCACTACCCGCCCCTAAACCTTGCAACAAGCGACCAACCTCTAGCGCCGTCATGTTGTCAGAAAATACAACACAAACGACAGTACCAATCAAATAAACACCCTGACCTAACAAGAAGATAGGTCTTCTTCCCACTGCATCAGACATCGGCCCGTAAAATAGCTGTGACAAGCCAAAACCCACAAGAAACAGCGTGACGAGCAGCTGTACATCTACCTGAGTCACACTTAAGTCAGAAGCAATTAACGGCAATGATGGCAAGTAGATGCTCACACCCACCTGCCCCGTAGCAATAATCATCATTGCTAAAAGTAACGGCGTTTTTTTAAAGGTCGATTGGCTCAAAAAATTCCCTATTCGTTTGATATTTGTTCATGATATAAGTTTATATTCAAAACCAGTAATTGATAATTAACCAAATTGGAATTTAATTAAGTCCTAACAGGAAATAATATGGATTGGATTCTCAACGTAAAAAGCTACGTTAGAGTGGTAGAAGAAGGCAGTTTCAATGGCGCCGCTCGCAAACTTAACACCACCAGCTCGGCGATCAGCAAAAGAGTAAACTGGCTCGAAGAGCGTATCGGTACTCAACTTTTAAAACGCACCACTCGCTCGATTAACCAAACCGAAGCGGGAGCACTCTTTTACTTGCGGGCCAAGGATCAACTCGACAATTGGCAATCAATTATTGATGAGACTCGCTCGGTTAACCAAACCCCGGCAGGCCTCTTAAAGATTGGCGCGACGATTGCTGTTGGCTCTAAGTTTCTAGTGCAATACATGGACGACTTCTTAGAAAAGTATCCAGATATTAAGGTGCAGCTGATCACGACCACGCCAGGCCAATTGCCTGAACTTGGCTTGGATCTCGTGATCAGTCGTGAACTGGAACAGCTCAACTCGTTAAGCTTCAAGAAAACACCGCTGTTTGAACACAAGGCCAGTTTCTATGCTGCGCCGAGTTATCTTGCCAAACATGGTTATCCCACCAACGAGCAAGACTTAGAACAACACAACTCCTTAATATGGGGAGAGCGCCCTACCCGTGAAGTCACACTCACCAAAGGGCAGCGCATCACTTTAAACGGCAACTTTGCGACCACCAACCCTGAGGCTTTGTTTCACGCGGCGAAACGAGGAATGGGTGTGCTGTTAACCATCAAAGCAATGATCAAAGAGGATCTTAAACAAGGGACATTAGTTCCAGTATTGCCAAATATTACCGCCGACGAAGTGATGGTTTACGCGTACTACCCTAAGCTTGATTACTCACATACGCGAACTAAGTTATTTTTGGACCATTTGAAAGATAGGCTAGATAAAGAGAGAAATAACCAGATTTTGTGAAATAAGTCTCAACTTAATTTGAAAAATGATACAACGCGGCCAATAATAAACTAAGAGCATATAAAAATAGATGCGTACAAACTAAACACACAGGCTTACACGCTGGATCTGGTTAACTAGGGATGGTAGCTATGACTCAACAAACGTACAACAATATGATAGACACTGAGCGTATAGGGCGCTTGCTCAAGTTGGAAGGTATCGACCTGTTGGAATCAGCAGTGCTTACTCTGCACCAAATGTTCGATACTAAGTACACCACTATCATTGAGAAAAAGTACTTTCCAGACCAAATTGTTCCTTTAGTTATTGCTCATTCTGATCACGTCTTGCATGACAGAATCAACCCTCGTCATGGGCAAATCTATCAGCAAGCCGTTAATCAAAACCACCCTGATTGCTCATTTGCTCAATACGTTGTCAAATCACTACCTACATCAGCCTTTCGGCAAGAGATTACCTCACAGAATTCCATTGCGATTCCTACACGGACTCAAAGCGGTGAAGTCATGGGGGTACTTTTTTCTACGTTTACTTCCCCACTGAGTAATGCTCAGCAACAAGAAGCGATTAAACATCATCAACTTTTTTCGGATATCATCATCCACACCCTACGTGAGATGTGGTTCAACGATCGTTCTGAGCAACTGGTCAATCAACTCAGCTATGAAGTCTCACACGATAGCTTAACAGGTCTACTTAACCGCAGTTGCTTATCTGATACGCTAGAATCAATCACTCAGCAAAACTCAACACCGTTTACGTTAGCAATACTGGACATTAATAGTTTTAAAGCGATTAACGATCTTCACGGCAACTATGTTGGAGACAAGGTACTACAACATCTGGCTGAGATTTTGAGACGAGCACTCCCAGAAAATAACCTCACCTTTAGAACGGCAGGAAATGAGTTCGCCTTCATCACCTATTACGCCGACCCAACCGCAATTTGTGAACAAATCGTCGCCAAAGTAAAACAGGGGTATAACAGTATTGATCTTAGGATCGATTTTGATATCAGCATAGGCATCGCAGGATCAGCCGGAGATAGCAAAGACGTAGAGCAAATCATCTTCAACACCAGCTTGGCGTTGAAAGAATGTAAGCAATATTCGAGTACCCATATCAAGTGCTATGACACCCACTTAAGAGCTCGATATCAGAGAAAGACCGAGTTAATTGCGGCCTTGAGAAATGAACTTGAAAACTCCATCTCGCTGAATAGCGGAATGTATGTTGTGGCTCAGCCGATTGTTGGTCAACAAGACAAACGTTGGAAGTATTTCGAAGTACTCACTCGTTGGAAAACAGAAAAGCACGGCGACATATCCCCAGTTGAGTTTATACAGGTAGCAGAAGAATCCGGACTAATTGTCGAGCTGGGTGAACGCATTATCGAACTGGTATGCCGAGCTAAAACGACATTAGAACAAGGCTTAGGATACAAGGTTAAGCTCGGAATAAACTGTTCCGCCCATGAGCTTACCGACTCTAAGCGTTACATTTCCTACCTCACTCGGACCATTGAACAGCATCACTTTAAGGCTGATGAGTTTGTTATTGAGCTGACCGAAACAGTATTGCTATCTCCAACTCAAGACACCAAAGACGCACTCAACTTTTTGCGAGAACAAGGCTTTACGATTGCGCTAGACGATTTCGGCACCGGTTACTCTAGCTTGAATTACATTCACAGCTATCCGATTGACTGCATTAAAATTGATGCCATTTTCATTCAAAATTTACTCACCAATTCGACATCAGAGAGCGTTGTTTGGTTGATCATCCAGCTTGCTCATCGACTCAACGTATCACTTGTCGCAGAGGGTGTGGAAAAGCGTGAACAGCTAGAGAAACTTCACGATATGGGGTGCGACAAGATCCAAGGATACCTATACTCGCCTCCTATGCGACCTGAAGCTATCGTGAGTTTAGTGACTCATTCAGAAGCACTCATTCAAAGCCCATAAAAATTAAAAATATAAAGCAGTAGCCAGACCAAAATCTAAAAAGCCGCGAAGCATGACTAAATACTTAAATATTTAGAAAAGCTCTCGCGGCTTGATTAATCGGCCTAATTTAGAGAAATCTATTAACTGTTATTAGATTGTGCTTCTAAAGCTACCTTTAACAGCTTATCAGCTTCATCTCTTGACGCTACGAACGTCGCTTTTTCCTTTTTAGGCACTGAATCAGCCATCGGAATATTCGCTGTCATCGCGTTCACAGGACGACCACGTTCGATTAACTCATAATGCAAGTGTGCACCCGTCACTCGGCCCGTTTTACCTGACAAGCCAATACGCTGACCACGAGATACCGTTTGTCCTTTACGAACTAAGATCTTACTCAAATGGAGATAACGCGTTTTGTAAGTGCTACCGTGCTGAATAACCACGTAATTACCGGCGTATGGGTGCTTACGGGTCATGATCACTTTACCATCACCCGTCGCTTGAACTGGCGTACCAATTGGCGTCGCGAAATCTGTACCGTTGTGAGGTGAGACTCGGCCTGTTACAGGGTGTAAGCGCTTAGGGTTAAACTGAGAACTCTGACGCCATCCACTGCTCACTGGGTAACGTTGGAAAGCACGTTGTAAGCTATCGCCATTGGCATCGTAATATTGCCCATCAGTGTGTAAGTACGCAGAAACAACACGATTGCGATTCATGATCTTAATCGCTTCGATTTCACGCTTTCCGGTTGCGACACCATCAACAAATTGTGCTTTCTGAAGCACTTCAAACTGATCGCCAGCGCGCAGGTCGCGGCTAAAGTTCAACTTATCTTTAAGAAGCGTCACAATATGGTCAATCTCAAGACTATTCAGGCCAACCTTGTTCGCCGACATAGAGAAACTGCCGTGAATATCACCCACTAAAGGCTTTTGTTTCCATTCACCAGGAATAGAAATGTCTTCAAATTCATAGCTGCCATCTTCAAGTCGTCGGTAAACCGCTTTATCCGCAACACTAAATTGAATTTCCATTTTGGAAAGGTTGCCCGTCGCCTCATCACGCCAAAAACGTAATGTGTTACCTGGACGAAGTGTGTCTAGGGCAAGGAAGTTTAAATCGGTTTCCATCACACTCATCATCGATTTATAAGAAAATCCAAGTTGAGTGAAGATGCTACTCAAGTTATCGCCCGTTTGAATTTGATACTCAAACGTCGGCGGTTCGATAATCGCGACAGAAGAAGGTGATAGGATTGACTCAATAACGGTTGAGTCAGGTAAATCAAGATCGATCGTTTTCGTCAGATCCGATTCTGAAAATTGCAAAGCAATACCAAACGCTGCAATAAGTGGCAGTCCTAAAATAGCTACTTTTTTTACAGGTGAAAGCTCAGCAAACGGAGAGGAAAATATTTTTGAATACACGGTAAACAGGTCTTTCTACGATATAAAGGCATAGGATATGCTTTTCAAACGCATAAATCATCATTGCATTGTCATAATATGATGTGAATCTGCCCAATTTGGACTAAGTCATTGAGTTACCGTAAGTGGAAACCCGCTTCACGATTAATAATATTAACCGCCAAATAAAAAAATAAAAAAGCAGAAACCGCTAGTTTCTGCTTTCTATTGGTTCACGCTACTTCATCTCGATTAAGCGTTAACCGTCGATACCAAGCAATTGTCTTCACCAAACTCATTCGGGATATAACGATCAGCATTCGCATCGTTCACCCATTGTTGGTCGTCAACTAGATAGCGGAATTGAAACTCGCCATCTTTAGGTAGGCGAGTTTTAAACTTGTAAACCTTCCCTTTGGCCAGTTTTTTCATTGGGGTGGCTTTCCAATCAAGAAAGTCAGCAACGATGGATACAGAGTTCGCTTCTTGAGCTTCTAGCTCGAAGGTCACTTCAACTTCATCTTTCGTCTTAAAAAAACGTTTATTAATCATTCGCAAGCTCCATTTGTAAAAATAGGCAGACACCAAGCATAAGGAGTGTCTAAATTTCATTCATCTAATTAAGATAATATGTAATTTAGCTCACATAAACAACAGATCCTTGCATTAACGAAAACGTTATTGCTTACCAATTGATTGCGTATCAAAAGAAAAGCTCATTAACACCTTTTCAGAAGGGGATTCTACAAATGATTGTTCCGCAGAATGCTGAGTAAAGCCGATAAAACCTTCCCCTGTTTGTTTGCTAGCGGATTGTAAATCTTGCTGCTGAGCGACCTCTAAAGTCTGAATTTGCACTCTATCGCCTAGAAAAAGCTGGTCGACTAGCACGACACGGCTTCGCTGCTGGTCATGTTTAAACAAGCCAAGATAGTAGAACACGCCACTGCCTTGGTTAGATACCCACATCGGTGCGACAAAGAAACTCGCCTTGCCCAACGTGACTGCTGAAAGGTTGTTGGTGTCTACCGTTACCACACCACGCTCGACACCCGAGTCATAGCGTCCAAAGGCTATAGCTCTAGGTTCATCGACTTCATTAATAAAAGCGTACGCGTTGGTTTCGGGTACTTTAATTGTCCATGGGTTGGTCGTCTTCAAATCAAAAACGGTTTCAACAACAGGATCATAACTGACTTGAGAAGAAGGAAACTTCGCCAAGATCTCTTCGTCACTTAAGCTAAAGCGATAAATACCCGCCAGTATCACCACAACCAGCATGACAATTGGAATCAGTAAAATCAGAGGTATAGGTAAGATTTTCTTTTTCATGAGCAATTATATTCTTTTGTTTTCATCCAGTTGTGCAGACCATAAAGGGCTTTAGTATAATTATCAATACAGGGTTAACCAGAAGTGGAGCATGGATGGATATCAATCATATTAAAGATAGAAATATCAGAAGTTGCGAATGCCGCTGTGGAGCAGTCAACCTAGTATGCAGAGGCGAACCTCAACGAACCTCTGTATGCCATTGCTATGAATGTCAGAAACGCACCGGAAGTGTGTTTGGTGTTCAAGCTCGATTCCCAATAGAACAAGTCACATTAAACGGAGAAGTCACCTCTTTCTCACGCATCAGTGATACGGGCAGTGAAGTGACCTATCAGTTTTGCCCTAAGTGTGGCACCACCATGCTCTTACAATCTGTTGCTGCTGCCGATTTTTATATCGTCCCGCTCGGATTATTTAAAGAGCAAGACTTTCCGCTACCGAGCTTTTCAGTCTACGAAGAGCGCAAACACGGCTGGGTCAAATTTGACCATCAAATGAGTCACTACAACTAGCCTGTTACTGACCTTTATCTCGATAAAGCAACAGCATTAGAACAAACTGCAATACTGTTGCCTAAGATCAAATATCAACGCACCACAGCGCTAGCGTATCTTTTCGCTAGCGTTATAATCTGCTCCTCTTTTTAACCCAGGGTGAACCACATGATTTCTAAGCTACCTCGCTGGGTTGAATACGGCGCTTTGCTACTCGCAGGCCTTGCTGGCAGTGTTAATGCGATTGGCTTACTCGGCTTTCAGCATCAAGCGATCTCCCACATTTCAGGCACCATGTCTTTATTAGGCAGTAGCCTGCTCACACCAACTTCGGCTTCTTTACATCTTTTACTGATTATCATGAGCTTTATGTTAGGTGCAGCCTTCAGCGGGTTCTTTATTGAGAACCAAGCACTGAAGTTAGGGCGTCGTTACGGCGTTGCTCTGTGTATTGAAGGAGGATTGCTATTTTTAGCACTTTGGGCACTGTTACAGGGCTACACTTCAGGTCAATACTTCGCTTCAGCAGCCTGTGGTTTACAGAACGCGATGATAACGACTTACAGCGGTGCGATCATTCGAACAACGCACATGAGCGGGATCATCACGGATCTTGGGATCATGATTGGTGCTCGCTTAAAGGGGATGCCTTTTGACCGTCGTAAAGCCAAACTGCTGATGTTCATTGTGGTTGGTTTTCTGTTTGGTGGTTTAAGCGGTGCTTGTCTGTTCCAGCGCTTTGAAATTTTGGCGCTGGCTTTCCCTGCCTCTTTCGCTTTCATTATCGCATTTAGCTACTGGCTCTACCTGACCTATCGAACTGAAACGCCAGTCAATTTATAAATATCTGGCAATATATCCTCAAGTTACGTAACATCCGCAACACTTTATTCTAAACTCTTAATGAGTTGCAGAATAACCAGTATGAATAGTTAGCGATATTTGATGAATAGTATTGCAAGCACTATCAATACTGGGTAATCTTGCAGCCAATGAGAAAATACGGATGTTTAGAGAATAAAAACGCCAAGGATGTGGCTTTTTTACATGTAGAAATACGAGAATAATTAACATGTCTAACAACACGAATACTGCTCAACCAGAGAAATCTAAAGGCAGTTTCTGGGTTTTCTTAATCCCATCTCTGATTGGTTTATTCCTTTTCATGGCACCAATCAGCTACCAAGGTGATCTAACGATCCCTGTCGCTATTCTAGCCAAATCAATTCAAGCGGTTTTCGGTGAGTCTCTAGTTGCTATTATCACTGCAATCGTTGCCTTCATGTCTGTAGCTTCCGTTTTAAGTACCATTTTCAAACCTGCATTCATTACATCGAACTCATTTTTGAACGGCCTTTTCAACCCATCTCCACTGTGGTTGTTGGTTCGTCTTATCGGTGGTGCTGCAGCATTCATGGCTTTCTTCCAAGTCGGCCCTGAATTTATTTGGGAAGAGAACACCGGTGGCTTAGTCCTAGAAGGCCTACTTCCAACACTGTTCTCAGTATTTATCTTTGCAGGTTTACTACTGCCACTGCTGCTTAACTTTGGTCTGCTAGAACTATTCGGCACTTTGCTAAGTAAAGTGATGCGTCCAATCTTCAACCTGCCAGGTCGTAGTGCTATCGACTGTATGGCTTCTTGGTTAGGTGACGGCAGTGTCGGTATCCTGCTTACAAGCAAACAGTACGAGAAGAAATTCTACACGCAGCGTGAAGCCGCTGTAGTTGGTACGACTTTCTCTGCAGTATCTATCACGTTCAGCCTTGTGGTTATTGCTCAAGTAGAGCTAGAGCACCTATTCCTACCTTTCTACGCAGCAATCTGTCTAGCGGGTATTGTGGCTGCGGTAATCATCCCTCGCCTTCCGCCACTAAGCATGAAGAAAGACACTTTCATTGATGGCAGCAAGCCTCACAAAGACGCTGACGCGATCCCTGCAGGTCACTCAACATTCTCTTGGGGTCTTGAGCTCGCAGTAAACAAAGCATCACAAGTTAAATCAGCTAAGTCAGTATTTGCTGAAGGCATCCGTAACGCCGTGGATATGGTATTTGGCGTACTGCCTGTGGTGATGGGCCTTGGTACGATGGCACTGGTTATTGCGGAATACACATCGGTATTCTCATTCCTAGGTCAACCTTTCATTCCATTCCTAGAGCTACTTGGTGTTCCTGAAGCAGTTGCAGCATCTGAAACCATCGTGGTTGGCTTTGCAGACATGTTCATCCCAGCAATCCTTGCAGCTTCTATCGACAACGAGATGACTCGCTTTGTTATTGCTGCAATGTCGGTAACTCAGCTGATCTACATGTCTGAAGTAGGTGCTCTGCTTCTAGGCAGTAAGATTCCAGTGAACATCCTCGAGCTGTTTATTATCTTTATTCTGCGTACGTTAATTACACTGCCGGTTATCGCTGGTGTAGCACATCTAATATTCTAAATTAGACCCTACTGATATAGCGCAATTAAGAAGTATTTTATAAAGCCTCACTTTTGTGGGGCTTTTTATTGCCAGTAAATACATTCCCTACCCGCTTAAAATACATTCACCCACCCACCAGAAATACAGCCAATATATAAAATTGGCATATCATTTAATTTCATATCTGTTTACCATCCTTCTCGTCTGAGAATAGAAAACAACACACATAAACGCTAAATTAATACATTCTTAATGCTCTTACACTCCGATTAAACCAATTCTTCAACTCATTGAACCAAATAACAAAAGTAGCAAATATGTAAATATGTAAATATGTAAATATGTAAATAAGTGAATTTTGCATTGTGTGGGTTGTTGTATTTTTGTAGTCTATTTTGTGAAATTAAACTCAAGTAAATTTCAATCTAGTCGATATATATAATTACAAAAATACGATTAACTTTAGTCTTCGCAAAGTCTGTGAGAAGGGGAAAACTCAATGAAATTTAGCCATAAGGTGGTTGCTGCATCATCAGCCTTGCTGCTAGTGACAGTATCATTGCTTTCAATACAACAACTTTACACTGTAAGAAGTGCTGTAGAAAACCACGTCAATGCAAGCCTGAAAGAAATGGTCTCTGGCGTTAAAAATACCGTCGAATCAGAGATGAACGCCAAGAAAGCGTTGGCTCAATCGACGACTGAAGTCATCGAGATCAACCCTGAAGATCGTACTTACGTAAAAGAAATATTAGAAAAGCCAAAGCTTAAAAGCAGCTTCCTAGCGGTTGGCTTTGGTTACGAAGCAAACGGTTTCGTCATTGAAAATGATGACGGTTGGGAAGCCGGCCCTGACTACGATCCACGAATTCGCCCTTGGTACATTGATGCTAAATCCAAAAACAGTTTAGTTGTTACCGCTCCTTATGTGGATGCATCAAGTAAGAAAGTCATCATCTCTGTCGGTACGCCAGTCAAAGACAACGGCCGCTTCACGGCAGGTATGTTCTACGACCTAGAATTGACTAACCTTGCGACATTGGTAAACCAAGTGAACTTGTTCGATGCTGGCTACCTATTCCTAGTCACTGCCGACGGCACAACGATTGCTCACCCGAATGCGAAAAACAATGGCGAAATGCTTTCAAGCTACATGCCACAAGCAAGTATTCGTGAAGGCTCTCAAGAAATTGAAGTCGACGGCAAGATGTTCCTAGTGAACTTCACTCACATCCCAAGTGAAGATTGGTACATAGGTGCAATCCTTGATGAAGAGATCGCTTACCAAACCGTTGAAGATTTGAAAAACAGCTCAATGATCTACTCGTTGATTGCGGTTATTCTCAGCATCATTGCACTGACTGTGCTGATTCGTGTGTTAATGCGTCCACTTGATGTGCTTAACCAAGCAATTCAAGATGTGGCGAGCGGTCAAGGTGACTTAACTAAGCGCCTAGATACCAACACAGACCAAGAGTTCTCTGACCTAGCAAAAGGTTTCAATACCTTTACTGAAAACCTGCAAAACCAAATCATTCAATCAAAAGCGATTGGTGTTGAGATTAAGCGTGGTACTGAAATCACGGTTAAAGGCGCAGGCGAATCAGCAAACGCGATGAATACGCAACTGCAGGAACTAGAGCAGTTAGCAACCGCAATGAACGAAATGGCGGTGACGGCAACAGAAGTAGCGAATAACGCTCAAGGCGCAGCAGCAGCAGCCCGTGAAGCTGACGAAGCAACGCTAGACGGTACATCTGTAGTCAGTGATACCACTCAAGCGATTGATAACCTTTCAGCACGTATCGACCAAGCGGTTGCAGAAGTACAAGTACTGGAATCAGCAACAGCCAACATCGAAACGATTCTCAAAGTAATCAACGATATTGCAGACCAAACTAACCTACTCGCATTGAACGCAGCGATTGAAGCAGCACGTGCTGGTGAATCTGGTCGTGGCTTCGCAGTCGTAGCCGACGAAGTTCGAACTCTGGCACAACGTACTCAAGAATCGACCACTGAAATCCGCAACATGATCGAGCAACTCCAAGCGGGTGCAAGCTCAGTATCGAACGCGATGAACCAAAGTAAAGACACAGCCACTGACGCCGTAGAACGTGCTCAGCAAGCAAACTCTTCACTTGACCGTATCCGTGACGCGATTCAACGTATCTCAGATATGAACATTCAGATTGCTTCAGCAGCAGAAGAGCAGAGCTTAGTAGCGGAAGAGATCAACAACAACACAGTTAAGATCAAAGACCTTTCAACACAAGTATCCAACGCGGCTCAAGAAGCAAACACGGCAATGCAGGTACAAACTGACAATGTTCGCCAACAAGACGAGCTATTGAACAAGTTTACGGTTTAATCGCCTGTCTGTTTAACTAACGCTCCGCTTAGTAACCAATAAAACAGCTTCAAATAAAAAGCCCCGCTTACTGATTGCTAGTAAGCGGGGCTTTCTTTTCAGTCTTATCTTTCTAACCGATTAGACGTAACTCATACCAACCACAGTAAGTAAGTGATCATAAATAGCGCAGGAAAAAGGCTTGAGAACAAGGCAGAAATTTTCGATAAGTAGTTATTCTACAATCAAAATTTATAACGAAATTATCGAGCGTTTTAACAAGCTAGGATGACCCGTTATTTACTACGATTGGTATCATAACAGGCTCGAATTAGTTCGTTGTCAGCATCATGCACTGATTAGATTCAACCTGAATGGTTAGCGTCTTATCGACACAATCAAACACTGCACCAGACAATAAATCCGTTACTGTACCAGTCCAAGTCAGGGATGCCGTTTTACTTCGCTTCGACTTGTTGATCACCACAATGCCTTTGTCGCCACGGACAAACACCAGCAAATCATCATTTGCCTCAACCACACGCATCGCTTCGCCATGAACATGGTTATGAAACTGAATCATGTTTTTCATGTAAGGCGCTTGCCAATCGTTAAGCCAACGAGGCTGACCGTTCTGATCCAGAATGCCGCTGGTACTTAGTTCACTGTAAACAAGCGGCACACCGCCGTCTCGACCAAGAATAAAGGCATGAGCTAATCGCTCGTCAACTTCACCCATTACGTGATCCAAAAATACTTCATTATTTGGAATATCATGAGTGACGGCAAAAGTGATTGCTCGCATATTCGATAACGCCTGACCAAAACAGTAAGGGTTGATCAGAGATTTAAAGCTGCCCTGCTCTTCAAAGGATTTGAAGATGGTGTTGAACAGAGGGAAATCGTAAGCGCCTAAGCGAGTGTGTTTGAGGTAAGGCTCAAGGAACAACTCGTACTCTTCTTTGGTCGCACCACCATCAGTAATGATCTCGCCAAAGATGTGCATTTCTTCGCAGATATCATCAGTCCACACCTTGCGTAGATGTGACAGTGTCATGTGTTTCGCTGCGTCGATGCGAAACCCTTTCACGCCAATCTCTTTTAAGGCTTTTAGGTAAGCTCTCTGCTGCGCGACCACATTGTCGTTGTCTAACAGCGTTGGCAAGCCAGGGTCACTAACTCCACCGGTAATCCGTCCGTTCTGTACTTCCCAAGTGTCTTTCCAGTTTTTGATACCAAACGCTTCAACAAAGTCGTTTTCATCAAATAAAGGCTTAGAAAGATCGCCAAACAAACGTATGGATTCGTAATAGTCAGCATCTTCTTGATAAGACGCCATGTCTTGCTGATTTGGATACGTTAAATCGCCACGGATACCCGACTCATTGGCCATGTGGTTAAACACGACGTCCACATAGGTACGAAGCCCGTGTTGCTTTAACGTGTTCACCATCGCAGTGAAATCTTGCGTGTCACCAAGCTGATTATCAATCACACGATAATCTTGTGGTTGATAGCGCTGCCACCATTGGGTGCCAGAATCACGGTCGCAACCTTTAGGTCCGCGTAACGACTTCATTGCCGGTGATACTAAAACAGATTTATAACCCAATTCTTGGATCAGTGGGGCGTTCTTCATTACGTCAGCGTAGCACCAGTCAAAGGCATGCAATATCACATCTGTCGCTGGGTTGCTTAACATAGCTGAGCTATCCATGTTGTTCTCCTACCAAACTTGTTCACAGCTTTCTAGATAAATACAAAGGCTAAAAGGCAAAGCTGCATAAATTTCCTTAAGAATGGTATTTATTATATGAGTTACTCATTAAAAACCCTCCTCCTCTCACCGATTAGTCACGGCGGATAGTTAAGGGCGTAGTGCCAATTATCGCATAACGTCTGGGATGAACACTCAGCCATAGTGCTTTTAAATGCGCAAAAAAGTGACAAAAAAGGAGCGTATATACGCTCCTTTTATTCAATCTAACACATATTTATCACTAAGTTCTGTAAAGAACCTTCACTACGTGCCAGCCAAATTTTGTTTTTACAAGGTGTGGTACTAGCGTCTCGCCAGAGAAACAAACCTTATCAAACTGAGGCACCATTTGACCTTTTTTGAACTCGCCTAGGTCGCCGCCCTTTTTACCAGATGGACACGTTGAATGCTTCTTCGCTAGCGTTTGAAACTTAGCGCCTTTTTTAAGCTGCTTGATGATGTCTTCTGCTACTTCTTTGTGCTTCACCAAAATATGAAGCGCTGCTGCTGTTCTTGCCATGATAATTCTCAGTGTGTTGCGGTCAGTTTACTTACGACGGTTGCTTAGAACATCGTTAATGAACGGACTGTTGTAATTCTGTTTATCGCTAACGACTTGTCGACATAAAACCATCGACAGGCGCGCGTTTAGCGTGATTTTAACTCAAGAACTGCCAATCTTCACTCTATAACCGAAAACAACTGCCTTAAAGCCCCTAAAAACCGTATAGTGACTTGCCGACACCCCTGTTTCCCTTTAAATTAATCCTTATAAATTAAGCGCGTATTAAGTAGGAGCCACTATGGCCAAACCGATCAGTAAAGCGAGTCAGTCACAGGGAATGTTGATGTTCAAATTATCCCTTACTCAAAGTTTTGCGATTGGCACGCTTAAGGTAAGAGAAATAGTGCCTTTTCAGCCGATGACTCAAATCCCATACTCCCATCATCACGTGATTGGGACTGTGACCATCCGCGATCTTACCGTTCCAGTCATTGATATGTCTGCAGCGATTGGCTTTCGACCGATAACACCCGCTGAATACCAAGATTGTGTGCTCATCGTCACCGACTGTTTAAGAACAGTAGTGGCCTTTTTGGTTCGTTCGATTGATAAAATCATTGAATGTGATTGGAAAAGCATTGAATCGCCACCCGCCAGCGTGGGTCGTAATGTGTTTGTGACGGGTATTACGCGTTTTGAAGATCGTATCGTGCAAATGCTCGACGTGGAGTTATTACTTTCTAAGATCTACCCGGCTTATGAAAACGCACATATTCCAATGCTGACCGATGTAGAAAGGGAGCGTCTCAAAGCGCTGAATATCTTATTGGTTGATGACTCTTTAATCGCGCGGAAACAGCTATCAGATGCCTTAGACAGCATCAACATCCCTTACAGCATTTGTAATAACGGCTTAGATGCGATCGATCTAATGCGTCGCCAAGCCAGCGCTGGCAATGCAATTGATCTACTCGTGAGTGATATTGAGATGCCTGGACTCGATGGCTACGAGCTTGCGTTTGAAGTACAAAATGACAGCGCACTGAGTCATGCCTACTGTATTTTGCATACCTCACTGTCCAGTGAAATCTGTGTCGACCGAGCCAATCAGGTAGGTGCACATGAAGCGCTTGAGAAGTTCAATGCGGGCGAATTAATCGAAGCCATGCTACGCGGCGCAAAAGTCTTAAACGAAGCATCTACGGCTGCTTAGACGCTATTTTGGAAGCTAAACCCAGCATCATGCTTAATGGTTTAGCTTCTTAGCTTCTTAGCTTCTTAGCTTCTTAGCTTCTTAGCTTCTTAGCTTCTTAAAGATTAGATATTAGATATGAATCAATATAGAGCTCTTCCTTAAGATTTCTTTGGCATAGAATAGCTCTTACTCACAAATTCCACCTCCTCTACCTCATTGACATGATTGGTAAAAGACGCCAATGCATAGAGTGTGTTCGCGACTAAGTTGGCGTATTTGAAAAGAATCGGGTCTGGCGACTTTTTGCTTTCATGATGTTCAATACTCACCAAAGCTCGCACGACCTTTTTAGCCTGACAACGACACAAGTGAAGTTCACTAGACACTCGATGTCCGCCGGGTAAAACAAACCCTTTGAAACCACCTTCTAGCTGATCGCGAATGTGATGATAATCTTGCTTGAGCTCGACCAATTCAGACTCGGTAATGGCGAGTTTTCCGCGAACAGAGCCATTCAAATGGTAGATGTTCGGCTGTAAGCGTTGCAGTATCTCGCGAACTTGAGGTTCTAACTCCAAAGACAGCACCAACCCAACTCGACAACAAAGTTCGTCCGACAGAATCTCAAAATCACAGATAGGACTGTCTTCATAAATAAACGGGTAACAGAACTCGTCCCAATCTCGACTTACTGGTTTCACGTACCGATCCTTACACATAAATATAATCAGACGCCAATATACCAAACTCTTTGATTTAGACATAAAAAAGCCCTCACATTGGAGGGCTCCTAAAGAAATCGGTTAAACGAGCTTATTCGTTAGACACTTTTTTGTGGCCTTCTTGCAGGTGAACGAAATCCACCAGATCGTCGCCAGACACTTGGTATGCCTGACCAAAGCCTTTAACGAATAGGCCATTCTCTGCTTTAAGGTTGAACAGAGAGAAGTCTTGAAGTTGGCTAAGACCATCAATGATTTCACCAAAGCGTTCTTGCATCTGGCCGATCACTTGAGTCCAAAGTTCCGTTTCACGCTCAACAACACTTGCTTGAGCATCAAACGTTAAACGCTTACGTGCGTAAAGCTGCTTCGAGCTCTCTTCATCTTCAATCATCATCAAAGAGACCTGAGGGTTCGCTTTCAAGTTACGAGCATGACGAGCAATATCAGAAATGAGAACAAAGTAACCTTCTTGGTTCTGAACGAAAGGCGCGTAACTTACGTTCGGGCGACCTTCTTCATCAACCGTTGCAAGTTGAAGGGTACGGCGCTCTTGGCGAAACTCTTTAATTTCTGGACCTAGGCGACCTTGTAGACGTTCTTGTTTTACTTGCTGTTCCATGGGTAATTCCTTTCTTCACTTTCTCTGATTTATTATTTTTGCCCGAGGTTGAGCGATCATGAGCGAACTAAACGATCCTCGAGCATTGATATCTTGTTTAAGCCAGTTGGCAACCCTATGTAAGATTGCTGCTGATTATTTACTATTGACTGTGCTTAAGCTTGTTCTTTTAGTGCTTTGAAGCGTTCTACTTGGTCGGCAATAAGCTCACGCTTTTCATTGCGGCCTAGGTAGATCTTAAAAATGTTCTCGCCCGTTTCACTGAAGAAACCGAAGTAATGACTTTCACGACCCATGAACGCTTTGCTCACCAAACCAACGTGTTTGATGTTGTCGAGTTTCAGGTGACCATGAAGCTCGCCTTCTTTGCCCATTAGGTTGTAGTAACCACGTGCTACTTTGCCTTTAGGGAACGGCGCCTTTACTTCGAAGATTGAGCCAAATGAATGCATAATTGTGGTCACCGGGCCCCAACCAACCAAACCTTCTAGAATCTCTTGAGCACGGCTGCCATCTAGCATTACCGCCATGTCGTTTGGAAAAGCAGCAACCACTTCAACCTCTGAAACACCTAGCTTCTCAGCAATTGCTGTCGGCAGTAGTTTTGGCTCTTCTTCTAAAATTCGAGCTACGCTTTGTTCTAGAGTTTCTGTCATTTCTAATGTTGTATCTGTCATTGAATATGTTCCGTATAAACGAGTAATTTACGTAAGTTATAAACTAAAAATTCGATATTAAGCGTGCTTCAAACTTGCATGCGGGTGAACACTCGAACTTGACGCTTTCGGTGCAGGGTGCATCGCTTGATATTCAGCGTTAAGCACTTGAATCACACTCTGAGCCAGGCTTACTGCCCAGAAGCTACCAGCAATAGTCAGGCTCAGGTAATTCTCGGAAAGCTCAACCAAACCATTCTTCTCCCAATGTGAGAACAGAGGCTTCAAGTAATCGAACGTGTCTTGTCCCATAAAGGTCGGCAACGTACTTCTTCTAACAACACCAGAATCAAAACCTGCCTTCAATGAAGAGAAGCTTGGCTCTAATGAGCTTTGCTTGGTCATCATGGCTATAGGCAATTGACCTTGCTTTATAGACTCCATGTAGCTGTCTAAAGTTCGATGTTGCATTACACCGTGGCCACCAATGTTGCCACCAGCGCCGCAACCAATCGGCAAAACTTCGGCATAGGTTTTCGCTAAGCTGTTGTAAATGCTGCGTTCTCGATTATCACGAGTCCAGTGATTCACGCTTAGTTGCTTCACTTTATTTTTTGCCATGAACTCAACACCCGCCAAATACATACTCGCTTTATCTGGCGTATTGGCCGGTGGTGGGATTTTTCCTTTCTCAACGAGATTCAGCATAGGAGCATTACCCCCAACAATCAGTTGGTAAAGGTCAATACCGTGAGCACCAGTAGACATGTAATCTTCTAAGTCTTGTTGGAACACTTCCATAGACTGGTATGGTAATCCGTACAGCAAATCCAGAACGATGGGAGCTTGCTCGGTACGGCTCAAAGCACTGATACGTTCCAACACCACTTCACGGTCATCTAAGCGCTTGGCGCTGCGTCGAACCTGAGTGTTAAAACTTTGAATTCCGAATGAGAAGCGATTGAAACCACCTTCAAGCGCACGATCAAACATCTCGTCGCCAAAGCGGTTGATGCGTCCTTCCAAGGTCATTTCCACATCGTTTGCTAGTGGGAAATATTGACGAATAGCTTTACCAAGCTGCTCAACTTGTTGAGGTGACAAATCGGTGGGTGTTCCGCCACCAATATAGACAGCGTGAAATAGTCCAGACTGAGCCCAAGGTGTTTTGGCTTTCTGCTTTAGCTCGACCATCAGTGCATCGAAATACTCATCCACTAATTTACGGCTTGCGGCATTTTGGAAGAAATTGCAGAACGTACAGCGCACGCGACAAAAAGGAATGTGGATATACAAGCAACGCTTATCCTGTTTTTTCCCTTCACTCAGCATCAGTTCGTCAAAGAGTTCTAATTTCTTACTCGGGTCGACCGGAATTGAACTTCCTCCGGCATGGGCAGAATGCTTTTTAGCAAACGCAAAACGAAGCGGATCAGGGCTAGAAACACCCAAGATTGATTCGTCATACTTATAGATATTAAGACTCATATAATCTCTCTAAACACTTACATAGCAAAGTCTGGAAGACTATTCGCTAAAACTGAAATAATCATAAATAGACGCAAATGATAATGCAATTGATAATTGATCTTATTTAGATTCTAGGCAATAATCCGATACAGATTTTGGATTTGGTAAAGGATTGAGTGTGAACGTTCCTAGATATGTTATTGCAGGCGGTGCATCGTTAGTGATTCATGCGGCGCTATTATTTGTTGCTCAAGAATCCAAAGTATTCGCGATGCCTGCAGGTAGCCAATCGAACACGGTATCGATCAACTTCACTCCCAAGAGCGCGCCTTCTCCAGCTCAACAAAAAACCATCACGGAGCCGGTTGAACCAGAACCAATCAAAGAAACGGTCTCACAAGCTGAACCTAAACCTGTCGAACCCAAGGCCGTTGAGCCAAAGCAAGCCAAACCGACGCCAAAGAAAAAAGCGATCACCAATAAGCCTCAACCCAAGAAAGTAGAGAAAAAGGTTGTTGAAAAGAAGCCGATTCAAAAGAAACCAAAGACAGAGAAAAAGGTCGTTAAGAAAAAACGCCCAGAACTAAAACCAGAACCAAAGTCCAAACCAACGCCTCAACCAGAAAAGCTGGCCGACAAGAAAGTCGATAGAAACCTGGCCGAGTCTGCCTACCAACCTCAGCAAGTAAACCAAGGCGTATCAAACCAAGAGCCTGTGCTAGTCACTAAGCCTTCGTTTTCAGCTCCCCCTACTCCCCCGACTTACCCTCGACAGGCAAGACGTCGTGGTATTGAAGGGGTCGCAATTTATGAGGTCTGGTTAGACGCGGAAGGCAAACAAATTAAGCAAGCATTAGTAAATTCATCAGGCGTACTAATACTCGACAACGCCGCTTTAGACGCCATTAAAAAATGGAAGTTCTCACCCCACACTGTCAATGGTCGAGCGATTGCTCACCGAGTACAACTACCTGTTCGTTTTAGGTTGGAGTAATCATGCAACAAATCAGTTACTTACAAGATCAACTTGGCTTAATGACTTGGCCTCTTCTTATCTGTTCAGCATTAACCGCAATGATCATCGCTGAACGTGTCTTCCAAGTGATGTTAAGCATTGGTGTTGGCAAACGCGCCATTCGTCGCGAGCTCAATCAAATATCACCAACCAACAGCAAAGAGATTGAAGCGCTTGCTCTGTCTATTTCAGGGAAAAGACCGCTGCTGTACAAGGGCGTCTCGATGTTGCTTGCTCACCACTCTTTTTCGAAAGGACTACGTGAAGATGCAGCAGGCATCTGGCTACAAGAAAAACGCCACCAGCTGCACGCAGGTTTAAGGCTGCTTGGTTTAATCGGCGTGATCAGTCCATTAATTGGCTTACTTGGTACGGTACTTGGTCTTATTGAGATGTTCAAAGGGGTTGCAGCGACAACCGGAAGTATTACACCAAATGATCTAGCTGACGGCCTTGGCTTAGCAATGAGAACCACAGCTGCAGGTTTGATGATTGCACTGCCTGCGATCTCTGGGTCTCAACTGCTTGGGTTATGGGCCGACCGAGTACTGGCTCAGTTAGAACATACTCTGAACTATGTGAATGTGTGGTTAGAAGGCATGTCGATCCAAACTAATCAGTCTGGCGAAACTAAAGGTTCATCATTAAACAAAGTCGCTGTCGGTGATGTGAGACAAGCATGATTAAAACGCCCCACTCATCTCAAACACAAAGTTTGGCTCCGGACTTAACACCGCTGCTCGACATCATTTTTATCGTGATGGTATTCCTGCTGCTGACAGCATCGGTGAAGTTGGAGTCATTAGAAGTCGAACTGCCGAGCTCTGATATTAAAAACGTTTCTGAAGTTCATAAAGATTCGATTAGCGTCAATATCTTAGACCACGAACCCTACTGGGCGATTAACGGCCAAGAGTACATCGACTGGGAAAACTTCAAGATTGCATTGCTAGAAGAAACAGGCACATCAGACAAGAAGCCGATCATCATTGGTGCAGATAAAGCCGCCAACGTTGAGAACCTAGTGAAGTTGCTGTCTTTCCTTCAAGAGAACGGAATACCAGCGACTCAATTGCTCACTGAAGATGGCTAGAACAACTCTCTATTTTCATGAAGTTTGGCTCTTGATGACTAACACCAAAGAAGCAGAGCTAAACCTCTCTATCGATACGAACTCACAATGCGAACGGACTGCTCACTGAGAATCTTCGCGAAACAAGTAGATAATATAAAGAAATGATTATGAACAACTTAAACGTGCTCAATAAATTAACGACCAAGAGACATCTCCTTTCAGTAGCTGCAATGAGCTTGGTACTAACAGCACCTATCGCCAATGCTAACGACGCTGAGCAACCTCGAATCATCAGTGCGGGCAGTGCTGTGACTGAATTGGTTTTAGCTCTAGGTGCTGAAGAGCAGTTAGTAGCGATTGATGTGACCAGCCATTTCCCTCAAGCAGAGAACCTGCCGAAGATTGGTTACCACCGAAACCTTTCAGCAGAAGGCTTGATTGCTTTAGAACCAACGACACTAATTGGCTCAGATGAAATGGGACCTGACAACGCGATTTCTCAATTGAAATCTGCCGGTGTCGATGTCGAGATCGTCAATACCGAAGCAAACGTTGAGGGGTTATTAAAGCGTATCGACCAAATCGCAAAAATTACCCACACCGAAGCTCAATCACAGCAAGTCAAAGCTGAAGTAAATAATAAGATTGCGGCGCTAAAAGCAAACCAAGTACCCAACAACGAAGCGAAGAAAGTTCTGTTCTTATTATTGCATGAAGGTCGCCCGGCGAACGTTGCTGGCGGTGAAACGTCACCAAACGCAATCATTGAATTGGCTGGCGGTGTGAACCCTGCGGCTAAAAGCCTAACGTCTTACAAGCCACTATCGATGGAATCACTCGTTGAAATGCAGCCTGATGTCATCTTGGTGAGTGGCCGCAGCTACCAAAAAATGGGCGGCGCTGACGCCATTCTTAAATCGCTGCCTATGTTAGCAGCGACTCCTGCTGGCATGAACAAACAAATCATTACCGTAAAAGGCAGTGCATTAGTCGGCGGACTTGGCCTCGAAAGCCTTTCAGAAGCGAAGCGATTAAACGCTCTTATCTATCCGTTATAACTTATCTATCCGTTATAACTTATCTACCCGCTATAACTCGACCACCCTATTCTTACTGTTGCTAGCTCAGTTTCCATTACCAACCCGCTTTTCCGCAATGTTGGTGATGGATATTGAAGCTAGCGATGGACATTGAGGCCCTTTATGTTGCTACGATCCGTCCCACTGAAAACATCGATGTTAGGCCTAGGGGCTACCCTAGTCTTCGTCGCACTGTTCTCAATTACCGTTGGGCCAATGAACATTAGCTTAGCTGACAGTGCAGCGAGCTTACTCCAACCAAACAATGATTTAGCCCCACACATCAATTTAGTGATTCAAGAGATTCGCTTACCTAGAACCATTTTATGCATGCTAATCGGCGCGATTCTCGCTTTGTGTGGTGCGGTTATGCAGGGGCTATTCCGCAACCCGCTTGCTGAGCCGGGGATCATCGGTGTCTCTGCAGGCGCGGCATTAGGCGCGGCGTTGGCTATTGTTCTTTTCTCTGAACTCTCATTGCAATACCCGGCCTTCATGAATTTTGCGGCCGTTCCTGTGTTTGCCTTTTTGGGTGGCGCTTTAACCACACTCTTGGTCTATAAACTAGGCACGGGTAAGTTCGGCACTTCTGTCACCATCATGTTGTTGGCGGGTGTGGCGATCAGTGCGCTCTCTGGGGCTGGTATTGGGTTCTTGAACTTCATCGCTGATGACCAAATGCTGCGTGATCTTTCATTATGGTCGATGGGTTCACTAGCAGGAGCGAAGTGGTCAGGCATTTTGCTTGCTGCAGTTACGCTCGTAGCACTGTTTATTGTTTTTTACCGTCAAGCGATGTCACTGAATGCCCTGCTCTTAGGTGAGTCAGAAGCGCAACACCTTGGCATTCCAGTACAAAAACTCAAACGAAAACTCATTCTATTGACAGCTGCGGGCGTTGGTATCACAGTGAGCCTGTCTGGCATGATCGGTTTCATCGGGCTCGTTATCCCTCATTTAGGTCGTATGTTGGCAGGCCCAGATCACCGAGTTCTTTTGCCATTGTCAGCAGTGCTAGGCGCACTATTGCTAACAGCCGCAGACATGTTCTCTCGAGTGGTACTGGCACCAGCAGAATTGCCTGTGGGCATTGTTACCGCGATTATCGGCGCTCCATTCTTCTTGTACCTTCTATTTCAACAGAAAGGGAGAATCCTTTAATGTTTCCTTCAGCGTTAAAAGCGACCGATATCGAAGTGAAGTTCGGCAGCAAAGTGATATTAGATGGCGTTTCTATTGAGATTGAGGCAGGAAAGGTAACCACACTGCTTGGGCCAAATGGCGCAGGAAAAAGCACGTTACTTAAAGCCTTGTGCCAAGAGATATCAAGCAACGGCGATATCCAATATTTTGGACACACCAAAGACAAGTGGCCTTCTCAAAAATTGGCGAAGCATCTGGCTATGCTACCTCAGCACAGTACGTTGACCTTCCCATTTTTGGCACATGAAGTTGTCGAGCTTGGTGGAATCCCTCTGCAAGAGTCCAACAAGAACCTCACCAACATCGCTAGTCAAAAAATGGATGTTGCCGATGTGACTCACCTGAGTGAAAGGCTCTACCCTTCGCTATCCGGCGGTGAAAAACAGCGTGTTCATTTGGCTCGAGTGCTAACCCAGCTTCACTATTCTGGTGGCCAATGTATCTTGATGCTTGATGAACCCACATCAGCACTGGATCTTGCCCACCAGCACAACACCTTAAAGATCGCGAGAGAGCTAGCCGACAACCACAATGCCGCGGTTATCGTAGTTTTGCATGATTTAAACCTAGCCGCTCAATATTCCGACCGATTAGTGGTATTGAAGGATGGACACTTAGTTTGCGATGGAAGTCCTTGGGAGGCGCTAAAGCCGTCAATGATTGAAGACGTATACGGGTACAAAAGTATCGTCGAAAAACACCCAACCATGAGCTTCCCTCAGGTTCATCCCGCACAATAAACACAATCAAAAACTGGCGCATTTAGAGTATTCGTTCCTTCTATCGCCGACACCATTCAAAGCCTCGATTTAGTCGAGGCTTTTTTATTGGCTCACAGCCTCTCTCTCGCCTTAAACTCAATTTTGTTAGTAACCATAGCAATAAGCTATAAAACGGCTCACCCAGAGCGTTTGAGGCTCTAGAAATAAACATAATCAGTTAGTGTTGCTAAGCTTTTCGCAATTGAGGTGGAATGTAAGACTCGAGCGTAAGCATATAAAAAGAAAAGAAATAACTTCATTTGGCACAAAGCAAGATAGCAGAAGCGATATGAGTTCGAGAGAAAAAGCGGAAGAGAAAGAGAAAGAGAAAGAGAAAGAGAAAGAGAAAGAGAAATTGCAGACACAAAAAAAGCCCCCGTAGGAGCTTCTTTTATCGTGTGTTGATTACTGACTCATGCGAATCAATGACTTACCAATCAACCACTCTAGTTCTTTACCGCTAGTATCACCAAACTGAGTTTCAGTCAGCTTGTATAGACGGTCAATACCGTTTGCAGCGAACTCATGAGCGCTCTCAGCAGTAACGATATGATGGAAAAGTAAACGTAAAATTGCTAGGAACTCAGCGTCTTCAAGTGCTGCAACCCAGCTAGCTGAAAATGCGTCAAGGCCATTTTCAAAGTCAATGTGTTCCATAAACATCTTGAAAATACGACCGTCTAAAGCAGCAGTAAAATCCGTTTTCTTAGGAAAGTGATGACTAATACCTGTACGAGAAACGCCTGTTTGTTGACTCAATGTCGTGTATGACATCTTGTCGTAACCCAATCTCAATAGCTGGTCCACAACGGCATCCATGATCTTCTGGATCGTGATTTCTGTATCTTCTTTACTACGCTTTGGCATATTCAGGCTCTTCTCTTTGTAAATCCATCTAACTCAATCAAATGAAGTCAGAATGAAAATCGTTATCAGCATTATGTGAGCAAGATGTTTTTTCGCAAGTATTTAGAACTAAATGCACACAAATACTATGTACGAACAATTTTACAGTGATGTCTCTTTGGACACTTTGTCTAATTATTCTTCGAAAATCACCTTACAATCCTAAGTCGATAATTTTAAATAACGACTTCGAATATGAAATACCCAACGAAAAATTCATTGTATAAATACCTATCAAGCGATAGATAGTCTTATAAAATCATTCCTGACGCAACTAAGTGAATGATATTCTGACAAATTAATAACATTCCTTTTCAACAAAACGTGAGGTAAATCACATACATATTTATCGGCGCGAATGTAGATATTCATTAAACACCTTAACAAACAACATAGCATACCAGTATAAATTAGTTCAAAGGTTTTAATTTTTGTAGATACAGTTCAAATTGCTCGTTAGAATAACCTCAGACTTTGTAAGAGGATTATTTATGAGCCAAGATATTGGTAACAACGATGTATGTGAGGCTTGCGGTTGCGCAGGTGAAATTGGCTTCATCATTAAAGAAGGCGACGAGGTTGCTGAGGTAACGGTTTACGGCAACTCCAAAGCCCTTATTGAAGCTGAATTAGCTAAGTACGTTGAGTTAGCAAAGCAGGTGTCTAGCAATGTTGAATTTGAAGCATCAGAGATGACTGAAGACAGCACAGAATTGCACGCACGCTTTAAATTTGAAGTAAGCGCTGAGAAAATTATTTTCGAACTTAAGACTCGCTCTCTAGCGCGTTAATATAAGCACTTATACTCATATAATTAAAAGACGAGTTTATTACTCGTCTTTTTTTATTATTTCAACCCAACCTAGAGCACCATTGGTCTCAAAGTCATTTTCAGCCGCACATTTAATCACAACACCGGAGACCTCAACGATAGCACCAACACTATATGCCTTATCATTGTAATAACAAACTCGTTGCTGTGAAGTACTCTGAGTGACAACCACTGCCGCTTTTGCAGGCGTTGATATTATTTTATTAGCACTTACTGATATTGAACAAAACGCAGAGGTCAGAATCACAAAGCATTTTAGAATTTGATGCTTTATTCGAACCGAAAATTTATCTTTCATGTCTCTTATTCCTTTCTACCTACCAACAAATGAGTAAAACACTATGCGAGAATAATTTTTTCTTTATAGTGTTAACGTCTATCGTAATAAGAAGCTTGTTATGCTCCGAATAATTGCACTTATTATTGGTTCTTTAACCATAACAAATGTGACTGCTGAACCACTCGATCAGTATCAAATATTGAACCATCTGGATAATTACGGAAACTTATATTTACGAAATAAGCCATACACATCACTGCCAACAGGGTTAATCGTTGATGGCAACCTCAATATTGAGAACACTGCGATTACCCGCCTACCCAAAGGGTTGGAAGTAAACGGAAGTCTTAAAGGCGGTAACAGCCAACTCTCGCGGGTTCCCTCGGGAGTGAAGATAAAAGGCTATGCCGACTTGATTGGCAGTCAGATTACCAGTTGGCCAAGAGGTGTGAGAGTGGGCGGATTTATTAACCTCACGGATACTCCCCTCCAGAGGCTACCCAATGGCTTTAGAGTGAAAGGCGACCTGAGTGTGATTCGTACGCCTTTGACAGAGCTACCAAACGGGATAGTGATTGAAGGCGATTTATATATAGGCGGTTCTGGAATTACAACATTTCCCGACACCATGACAGTCAAAGGCAATATCTACCTCGGTGGTAACACGATTACCACGTGGCCAACAAACCTAGAGCTTGGTGGCGCTGTCGCTCGCTAGTTCAGCCTAAAGCTCTATTGCTCTATTGCTCCTCTAAAACTCTAATACAGCAGTAGTAGTAGTAGTAGTAATTCAGAAACAAAAAAGGAGCCCAAGGCTCCTTTTTCAATTCAAGCAAGTTACGACTCAACTCACAAGCTAACTAACGCTCGTTAACCAATGTTCTTCACTGGATTCGCATAGCTGTCGATCAAGTACTGACGAGCACCTTGTGGCAAACCAGATAGTTTATCTTCAAACTCCTGCTTAACCGCTGCTGTAATCGACTCGTCTTCTTTTTCCGCTGCCAGCAAGTTTACTGGAAACAGTTTGTAGTTGTCGTGGATCTGGCGGTCGATCTCTTGAGCAAGCGCTTCAGGCGTATCAAAATCTTGGTCGATAACCTGACCGAAACCAACATGAACACGTCCTTTACTACCGATGATACCTTGAATGATACTTTCGATATCTTCAAATTCACCCTTTTCGTAACTGCCGTTTACGTCTTTTTCAAAAAGCTCGATCGCTTTCGCGATGTCACATGGATCGTTTTCGTAAGAAATAGACACAGGAACGATCTTCAACGACTTCACGTACTCAGGGAAGGCAATTTTCTGCTTACGACCTTCAACGTGGAACATCTTCAAGATTGCTGGCTCAGTAAAATCATTACCGTCTTTTGCACGGCCTTCCTTTTGAGCGATCCAGATAGAATTGCCCGTTTCCAAAGAATGCTTAATGTACGAAGACAACTGCCCTAGTGCTTTCATCATCTCACGCGGCCCTTTCAAAGAACGCTTTACAATAAAGCTCTTATTAAGGCGCATCAGTTCAGTCGCACATGGTTTCTTCAACAAGTTGTCACCAATTGCAATTCGGCAAGTTTGGTGATTGTTGTGATGCAATGCGTAATTAACTAATGCTGGATCCATAGCAATATCACGGTGATTTGAAATAAACAGGTAAGCTTGACTAGCGTCCAGTGACTCTACACCTGTGTATGTCACACCATTCGTGGTTTTCGCTAATGTATCTCGCAAGTATTTCTTAACTTCAATCTGAATGGATTCAACGCTGGTCAGCTTGCTCCATTTCATTTTCAAGTAAACGCGCAAGATCGGGCTCATTAATGCTTTAAACCAAGACGCATGGTTTGAAAAACGATAGTGCAGAATCGCACTGATAAATTCTTCATCATTAATAAGACGGTTTAGTGCCGCTGGAATTTCATCATCGCCGTAAGGACGAATATCAACATATGGATCGGTCGGAGAGGTCATTTTTTAATTCAAATAATAAAAATCTGGCTCATTCTACGCGTTGTTTTGACTTCTCGCAGCTACAGAGTCCATACTTTTGACAAGGTCAGACCAGAAAGATTGAAAATACCCTGTTATTGTTGGCATTCTTTAAAATTAACGGTAATCTTGACGCCCCAAAATTAAGGTACTATCTATGAACTTCGCTATTGAATATACATCGGCTTACTTTTCACACTTGGTGATCACACCTCGCAAGAAAGTACTTAAACATAGCCTTGTATCGGTTCAAAGTGGCTTGGTTTTGATAAAGCTGGGTAAACAAGAGTATGCCGTCGAGCCAGGCCAGAGTGTATGGATTCCATATGACTGCCTAACATCACTGACCTACTTTCCAAACACCCAGGTTAATCGTGTCGATTTCTCAGTTCGTTTGACCGACTCATTCCCGAGACAAGCAGGATACATCACGCAAACCAACCTCTCTTCTGCGTTACTGGAAAAGTTGGAGCTAACCAAAGCTCGCGCTTCAAATGCCAATAATACGGAGCAAGCGTTTAAAGATATGCTTTCTGTTCTCAAGCAAGAAGTGTTGGCATTTAAGCCACTGCTTTGCGAAAGTGCTTTGTCTCAGCGATTCAATCAGTGGAACATCGATGACTCGAACCTACCGCAAGAACACACCTTGGTGATGGTAATGCGCGAGGCAAAGAAACGTATGCAGTCGGGTCAGAAACGTGCACTTGTGATTGATGATTTGTTCTCAGGCAAAGAAGAAGAGTTTGAACAGCTGTGCATGCTTGTTTTTGGTGAAGATTTATAGCTTAGCGATAAGTTATAGCTAATATGAAAGCAACAAACCAGATACTAAAAAGCCGCAAAAACTCAGTTTTTGCGGCTTTTTTAATTCTTAGCATCGATTAATAACCTAACGGTCTAGAACGGCAATTCAACCTGCATCATTAGGTCAGCGTCTCGTGAGTCATGCCAACGGTAATCAAATCGCATGCGTGGTTGCCCTTCTACTTTATCACCAAAGCCAATGCTTAATTGAAGACCATGATTCATCAACCACTCTTCTGTCGACATATCATACTGATCATCTTCGAGATCTTCTGGGAACCACATACCTAATCCAACGTAGTTAGATTCAAGGCTTTGAGTTAATAGAGGCGTATCTTTGCTCTGAATAACCCAATCAGACCAATAGTCTGCCGTTGATTCAGATTCATCTTCGCTTAATCCACTGAGCTCCATCATACGTTGACCGAAGGATTCAAGGCTCGTAGACAAGTCTAAACAGTTATTTTCATCGTCAGAAGTCAGCATGATCGAATCTAAGCTAAAGAAATCACAATCAGCGTGAGCAGGCATACTGCATGCTGCAATGATCATCGTCGCTGGTATCGCGCGCTTTAGCATAGTCATCAGACCTCTTAAATTAGTGAATCTACATTATTGTATACAGTTCACCATCTTGCAATATCTTTGTAACTGACTTTGTACTCAATTTCGCAACATTGCTCCCATTTTGCAAAGCAAGGCGGATATCGGTACTACGAATCTTTACTTTTTCAGGGCAAGCCATCACAGACCACTGCTTGGTAATCTCATCTGATTTATAGAAAGATGAGAATTTAAAGAAGTTATCTGGGCCAATAACAAACGTCAGTTCAGCGTCACGATGTAACTTTTGGAGTTCACTGAGCACTGCATAAGTCGTGACGCTTTCACCTGGAGTAAACAAACTTTTTTCGATCAAAGAAAGCTCCACTTGATCCAGTGAAAGATCGCTAATAAATGCGTTAACTAACTGACATCTCGTATCAAAGTCTAGCATCTCTTTTCCCCAAGCATGGGCAATACTTGGAACAAGTAGAATTTTGTCAAAGTGAGCCAACGAATCAATCACACTTTTGTGCCCTAAGCTCGGCGGATTAAACGCACTACCGAAAATGGCTATTTTTTCCATTATTTATTACTGCCTTCTCTTTCTAAGCTTGTGCAAAGAGGTTTTTAAATCGGATGATTTAGGTATGATAACACTAGATTTTTAATTTGCTTGCAGGAAAGGAATACGAATGGAACAGTTAATTCGTGACGAAATGCGCGTACTACCTTCAATTGACCCTCACTTCGAAGTGACTCGCCGTGTGGACTTTATCAAAACTAAACTTCAGCAGTCAGGCTGCAAGTCTCTGATCCTTGGTATCAGTGGCGGTGTAGACTCAACGACCTGTGGCCGTTTAGCACAAATGGCAGTTGATAGCCTGAATGAAAGCGCTGGTAGCGACAACTACCAATTCATCGCCGTTCGCCTGCCTTATGGTGAGCAAAAAGATGAAGACGAAGCACAACTTGCTCTGTCTTTCATTCAGCCTTCTCAATCCGTTTCTGTAAACATTAAAGCGGGTGTTGATGGGCTTCACGCCGCATCTCACGTTGCTCTTGAAGGCACAGGCCTGCTACCAACAGATTCAGCAAAAATCGACTTTGTGAAAGGGAATGTGAAAGCACGTGCTCGCATGATCGCACAATACGAAATCGCAGGTTACGTTGGTGGTCTTGTCATCGGTACCGACCACTCAGCGGAAAACATTACTGGCTTCTACACTAAGCACGGTGACGGCGCATGTGATTTAGCACCTTTGTTCGGCCTGAACAAACGCCAAGTTCGTGAGCTTGCAGCAACGCTGGGCGCTCCAGAGCAACTTGTTAAGAAAGTACCAACTGCTGATCTAGAAGAGCTTGACCCTCAGAAAGCCGATGAAGCAGCATTGAACCTTTCTTACGATCAAATCGATGATTTCCTTGAAGGCAAAGAAGTCTCTCAAGACGTATCAGATCGCTTAGTTGGCATCTACAAAGCAACACAGCACAAGCGTCAACCAATCCCAACGATCTACGATTAATTTTTAAATTAGTCTCAGAATCAAAAAGGCCGGAAGCTCATTTACGAACTTCCGGCCTTTTCTATTTAGTGTTTTTCCTTTTGACCGAACGTGTCGTTAATCCACAACTTCGATATCGGTTTGAGGCACACTGCAACACGCCAGTATCTGACCCATATTGCGTTCATGCTCTTGCAATGCAGGCACATCAGGTTGATGAACTTGCCCAGACTCGAGGGTCACTTTACAAGCGCCACAGAAACCAGCACGGCAGCTTGAAGCGATAGACACACCAGCCGACTCTGCTTGCTCTAGCAAGGTTGACTGATTATTACCTTCGAACAAGTAGCCATTGACACTCAACTGAAGTTGCTTCACAGCTTCCTCAGTCGACTGAGCCACGCCAAACGCTTCTTGGTGGTAATGCTGAGGGTTGAGTCCCATTTGAATCAGCAGTTTCTTTGCATTATCCATAAAGCCGTCAGGGCCACACACGAACGCTTGGCGCTTGTGTAGTTCTTCAATTTTAGCGACATGCGACACGCTTAGACGCCCAGATAAACCATCCCACTCTTTGGTTGGTTGGCTTAATGAATAAATCACACGAAGACCATCGTGCTCACTGGCGATCTTGTCAATCTCTGCTTGATAAGGGATGTCTTCTTCGCTGCTGCATTGATGATAGAAAACCACATCATCAATTTGACCATGGTCTGCCAAGTAGCGAAGCATCGACAACATTGGCGTAATGCCACTACCTGCGGATAATAGTAGTAACGGGTGCGTTGGATTTTGTTCTAGATAGAAAGCACCATCTGGGTTTTGAGCAACAAGAGTATCCCCCACTTGGAAGTGATCAATGAGCCAGTTTGAGATTTGACCATCGTCCACTCGCTTTACAGAAATCGCTAAACGCCCTGCGCGTGATGGGCTCGAAGATAACGTGTAACGACGAGACACTTTTTCGCCATTAATTACCATTTCAATCGGTAGATGTTGCCCTGGCTGATAGCTTGGTAATGCGTGGTTCTCTTTCGCTGGCTCTAGCCAGAACGTCGTAAAGTCTCGAGCGATCTCTTCACGCTCAACGCAAGTTAAGTGTAGCGATTCTACCCATGTATCTTCGTAGTGCTCTTTTTCTTTAGTTTCTAATACTTCAACAACATCACCGGCTTTGACTAAGCCTTCATTTTTAGCCACAAGGTTTTGGCCAAAGAAAACGCCACCGCGCTCGTTTGCTCTGAATGATGAAAAGGTGTTAAGCGGCTCTTTTGTCGCTCTAAGCTCGCCACTCTCGACATCAACCGTGGTTAGGATACATCGTTCACAAGGCTTAACGGATTCAAATTCAACCTCACCAATTCGGATACGCTTCCAGCTATCTTCAGCAAAAGGTTCTGTGTTGGAAACAACAAAGTTGGTGCGGAACTGATCCATTGAATGGGTTTCAGGGCTGCGGCGATTGAGTTCATCAAGAGAGGCTTGGCTGATCACTAACATTGGGTAACCGTCGGCAAAGCTCACATTATGACCGAGCTTTTCTCGAACACGATTCGATTGCTCGCCAGAAAACAGTAGCTCAACGCGCACGCCCAACACATCACTGAACCAATCATCGGCTTCATCACATGTCGTGTATGCCGTGAAGCTGTCTTTCCACACCGTTGCTGGTGCTTCTTGCATCTTGAAGCTCGCATACTTTAAGCGCAGCGGTTCTTTAGCTTCATAAGTGAAGATCAAACCATCGGGTTGCAAGCTAGAAGATACTTTGACCATTTTAGGGTACTTACGCGCCGTCACCATTGAACCATCAGCCAACGCCAACATAAAGCGTCTGTCGAAAGTAAGACCTTGTTTTTCGACCCAAGCAGAAGAGAGTGCAATCCCGCCCACTGACTTAACCGGAAATACATTGATTTGAGATAGAGAAGGCACTTGCTGTGAAGCCTTTTGATCTGACGGTAGCTGCGACATAACGATTCCAATGTTTTGTTATTTGTCCCAATGCTAACAAATGGTTATAAATAGATAAACTGGCAGGCATTAAACACTTGATACTAAGCTATTATCTTGAGATGTTTAGCTTTCTATTTTGATACATTAAGGCAGCAATGCAGTAACACTCTCCATACGCTCTATACTTTGAACACGATTGCTGCTTTGAACTTTCATTGAATAAAAAGGATTTATCATGAACAAACTCGTCATTATCATCTTATGTGTACTACTTCCGCCTGTTGGCGTGTTCTTCGCTCGTGGTGCAGGTAAAGACCTATTGATTAACATCATCCTGACTTTCTTCTTCTGGGTGCCAGGAATGATTCACGGACTCTGGGTGGCGACTCGTTAACCCGCCTCCTAGCATCTACGAGAATTAATACCGAATAAAATACTCAGAAAAACAAGCTCCTAGCCCTGAAGAGTTAAAAATAGGATGAAATGAAAGTACTTTTCCACTATCATCCTGTCGCCTAAACGTAAGCGATTGCTTTCACAGATTTCGCTGAGTTTAGGCTCCAACTACATAACACTTCAAATGGTGGGAGCCTTCAATGACACAACTTACGATTACTCGTCCTGACGACTGGCACGTTCATCTACGCGATGGCGAAGTATTAAAAGATACAGTGCGCGATATCAGCCGCTACAATGGTCGAGCGTTAATCATGCCAAACACCATCCCACCGGTAACCGATACCGAAATGGCTTTAGCTTACCGTGAACGCATCATGGCAGAGCAGCCAAGCGAGCAATTCCAGCCTCTAATGGCACTTTACCTGACAGACAACACAACACCTGACGAAATTCGCAAAGCGAAAGAGTCTGGTGCAGTAGTCGCTGCAAAGCTTTACCCAGCAGGCGCAACGACTAACTCGGATTCAGGCGTAACGTCAGCGCAAAAGATTTACCACGTGTTAGAAGCCATGCAAGAAGTGGATATGTTGTTACTGGTTCACGGTGAAGTAACGGCTCACGATGTTGATATTTTTGACCGTGAAAAAGAGTTCCTAGACACAGTTCTAGCACCGATTGTGAACGACTTCCCTAACTTGAAGATTGTTCTTGAGCACATCACGACTGCAGATGCAGCGACTTTCGTTAAGAATGCTAACGACAACGTAGCAGCAACCATTACAGCGCACCACTTGCTTTATAACCGCAACCACATGTTGGTTGGCGGCATTAAGCCACACTTCTACTGCCTTCCTATTCTGAAGCGCAACACTCACCAATTAGCACTTATCGAGGCGGCAACAAGCGGCAGCAAGAAGTTCTTCTTGGGTACAGACTCTGCACCACACGCAAAAGGTGCAAAAGAGTCAACATGTGGTTGTGCGGGTTCTTACACAGCGCACGCTGCCGTTGAACTGTACGCAGAAGTGTTCGACTTAGAAGGTAAGCTTGAAAACCTAGAAGCGTTCGCGAGCCACAACGGCCCAGACTTCTACGGCATGCCACGTAACTCAGACACCATCACTCTCGTTAAAGAAGAGTGGAACGTTGCTGAAACCATGCCTTTCGGTTCAGACATCGTTGTGCCAATCCGTGGCGGCGAGACGATTGCTTGGTCCGTAAAATAAACACTTGGTCGGTAAAATAAGAACTTGGACAATGAAGTAAACACTTCCATTCCAAATAAAAAGGGCCACCATAATGATTATGGTGACCCTTTTTTGTTTCGTGGAGAGATGGTTTTATTAAGGTCAGTAATTAGCGATTACTTACCGCGAATTTTTCCAATCACAGTCCAAACAGCAACAACGATCAATCCAGCTAAAACCCCAATCACACCATTCAACAGTGTTGGTACCACCGCGGTTGCAATCGAATGTCCACTGAAGTCCATAATAATCGGTTCAATTAAATGATGAATCGCAGGAACGTTGTGCACCACAATACCGCCGCCAACCAAGAACATCGCCGCAGTACCGACCACCGCAAGCGTCTTCATTAACTTGGGCGCAAACGCGACTAGCCCGTTACCCAATTGAGTTTTAATGGTACTCCCATTCGATGTTCGCTGGAGATAGAAACCTAAATCGTCCAACTTCACGATCCCAGCAACTAAGCCATAAACACCAATCGTCATCACAACTGCAATCAAACTCACGACAAGAATCTGAGTGACGATACTTGTACCCGTCACGGTACCCAGAGCTATCACGATGATTTCCGCAGATAATATGAAATCAGTACGAATCGCGCCTGCGACCTTTCTCTTCTCATATTCCTCTATGGATTCGCCAGTACTCGTATCCTCTCCCTTTTCATCATCTTGATGAGAATGAGGAAACAGCTTCTCTAAGATTTTCTCTGCGCCTTCAAAACAAAGAAACAGACCACCAATCAAAAGCAAAGGCATGATCAGCCAAGGAATAAAGGCACTGATCAATAATGCCGCAGGCACCAAAATCAGCTTGTTTTTAAATGAGCCTTTGGCAACCGCCCATACCACTGGGATTTCTCTTTCAGCAGAAACACCGGATACCTGCTGAGCGTTCAGCGCTAAATCATCCCCCAACACACCTGCGGTTTTTTTAGCTGCCACCTTAGACATCAGTGCGACATCATCCAACACGGTTGCAATGTCATCCAGTAGCGTTAATAAACTTGCTCCAGCCATTTTATGGTCTCTTTTAAGGGATTAAACAATTGATAAAATGTAACACCATCAATCCACTCATCAAAGTTATGAGTCTGTAAAAAATAGAGTCACAAGTTGTGTTTTCTATTGCCGTCTCAGCTAGACAGGACTAGTCTGTCTTCATCTTTCACGAACATAAAAGAAGAAGTATAGATGAAAAGTGAATACTCCTACCCAATCGGTGAGCCAGGACAAAAATGGCAACAAGCAGAACGTCAAGCATGGTTCGCTCAAAGAACGGTTAAGCGTGAATATCAACAAGAAGTTGTACCAAAGATTAAAGCACTTGCAGACCGTTTTGATATCGAACAATACGGTGCACTAAGCTACGACGAAGCTCGCTTCCCACTCTTCGCAATCAAGAGCAAAAACTGGGACGAGTCAAAGCCTACGATTCTGGTAACAGGTGGTGTTCACGGTTACGAAACCAGTGGTGTGCATGGCGCGATCAAATTCGCCGCGACTCAAGCAGAACAATACGCAGCGCATTTCAACATTCTAGTAGCACCTTGTGTGAGCCCTTGGGGTTACGAAGTCATCAACCGTTGGAACCCAAATGCTGTCGATCCAAACCGCTCTTTCTACGATGGTACACCAGCAGAAGAATCAGCGAACCTACGTGCATTAGTCGCTTCTTTACCAGAAGTGTTGGTTCACGTTGATCTACACGAAACGACGGATTCTGACGAAACAGAATTCCGACCAGCACTCGCAGCGCGTGATGGTATTGAGTACATCGAAGGTATGATCCCAGACGGTTTCTACACAGTTGGTGATACTGAAAATCCACAACCAGAATTCCAAGCAGCGGTTATTGCTTCGGTCGAAAAAGTGACCCATATTGCACCAGCAGATGCAGACGGCAAGATCATTGGTTCTGAAGTTACCCAACATGGCGTGATCAACTACCCTATGAAGAAGCTAGGCTTGTGTGGTGGTGTGACTGATTGTAAGTACGGCACAACCACTGAGGTTTACCCAGACAGCGATAAAGTAACAGATGAAGAGTGTAATGACGCTCAAGTTGCTGCGGTAGTCGGTGCTTTGGATTACGTAATCCAACACGAATTAAACGCTTAAGCGACTACTTAAGACCTCGCACCAAGCACTTAATAGCGAGTTCCCCAATAACTAGTCTCCTAAAGCTAATCCCTAAAACTAAAAAAGAGCCATAAGTGACGATTCACTTGTGGCTCTTTTTTTGTCTTATCGGCTTGTCTTTGATTTCTTCTTGGGCATAAAAAAGCTCCCTTGCACACAGTACAAGAGAGCTTTGAAATAATACTTAGTAAGGAGTAACTAGCGAACTATCTACTCCCCATACTTAATTACTTTATTTAACGGTTTCGCTAACGTTTTCTTGTCCTTTATCTACTTCAGTCAGTAGACCTTTCAACAAGCTGAAACAACCAATCAGAAGAATGATCGTAAACGGCAATGCAGCAATGATCGTGATCGATTGCAGAGCTTGGATAGATTGAGTACCACCAATCCACAGCATCACCATTGCAATAGCACCTGAGATAACCGCCCAAACCACTTTCTGCTTCACTGGCACTTCAAGCTTACCACCCGCAGTCATACCATCGATAACAATAGAACCTGAGTCTAGTGTTGTAACGAAGAACACGATGATCAGCGCGACTGCGAGAACTGACAGAATGCTACCGAACGAGTAAGCATCTAGCATGTAGAACAAGCTTAGAGATACGTCTGTAATGCCTTGGTCGAGGCCAAGTTGTCCCACATGGTTAATCACCTGCTCGATAGCCACGCCACCGAAGATAGCCATCCAAGCCGACGTTACCAATGTTGGGATAATCAGTACGCAAAGTAAAAACTCACGAACCGTACGACCTTTAGAAATACGCGCTACAAACATGCCGAAGAAAGGTGCATACGCAACCCACCATGCCCAGTAGAACACAGTCCAGCCATGCAGCCATGTTGTGTCTTCACGACCAGAGCTTTGGCTCAACGCTACGATGTTATTCGCATAACCCGTCACCGCCGTTGCCACAGAATCAAGCACGGTTGTGAAGTTCAGAACAGCGATAAGACCAAGGAATACGAACGCAATAACCATGTTCAGGTTACTTAGGAACTTAACACCACCGTCCATGCCACGCATAACAGAGATGATCGCCAAGCCCATAATCAAAACGATAATAGATTGCTGAAGGTAGATGTTGTTTTCCAAGCCAAACACGTGGCTAATACCACTTGCTGCCTGCGTACCACCTAGGCCTAATGAAGTCGCAAGGCCAAACAGAGTAACCAGTACCGTTAATACGTCGATCACATCACCGGTTTTGCCCCATACTCGTTCACCCAGTATTGGGTAAAACACAGAACGCATTGATAGCGGTAAGCCTTTGTTGTAAACAAAGTACGCTAGACAAAGCGCCGTCATGCCATAGATAGCCCATGCATGAAAACCCCAGTGGAACAGTGTCGCGCCAAGAGCTAGTTCACGGCCTGCTTCTGTAAAAGGTTCTGCACCGAGTGGCGTTCCGAACCAGTTCGTGAAGAACGCGGTTGGCTCTGCAACACCCCAAAAAATAAGCCCGATACCCATACCCGCTGCGAATAGCATTGCTATCCAAGATGACATGGAGTAATCCGCCGTCGCGTCTTCGCCACCTAGACGAATTTTACCCAAAGGTGAAAACGCGAGAACAACGGCAAACGCTAGCATGATGTTAGCTCCCCACATAAAGAGGAAGTCAAACTTTGATAAAACAGCACCCTTGATAGAATCAATAGCAGCTTTAGCATCTGCAGGAGGAAGAGCAAGAAGAGTGATGATGAAGAGAAGAGATAAGCCTACTGAGGCTACGAAGACTGTGTTATGGACATCCATGCCCCATTTACTGACGTTGTCTTGACCAACTTGATAGTCAGTAGAATCAATACTGTATTTTTTTGATTTAAAACTCATAAATTATGATGTTCGCATATCCGAATCAACGAATATAAGGACGCTCTCCATATCCAATTACTACTTGATTGGCTCGCCGCACCACCTAAATAAAAAGGCGATAAAAATCACAATGATTGGTGACAAATGGACTTATTGGCTCAATCCCAAGGCGCGGATTATAGCACAGCTCAAAGCATTTTGACTGAGTTTTAGCTCAATAGTCACCCAAACCACCGTCAATAGTGATAGTTAAGCCAATAAAAACAGAATAAAATAAACAAATAAAGATCTTTAAATACAGTGCTTTAAATTAAAATAACGCACCGTAAAATCTCATTCAAACTTTCTAAAGATAAAATCAACAACAGCCTAATTTATTTATAGCTCTAACAAAAAAGCCCCGCTATAGGGGCGGGGAAATTACCAAAGGTAAAAGAGAAATCAGTATTCAAATGTCAGTGCTACGTCTAGCAGAGCAGCACTTCACATTTCAAAGACAGCACATTAGATCACGAAGCAAAAACCTAGGTTATAGTCTTCGCCATTTTTTGCCGTGAACTCTTTATCTTCACTTGAAGCGTTCGGTCGACCGCTCTCATCGCCTTTCACTAAGCTCACCCAGTGACGGATGCCAGAAGAACGGCTCGCCTCAGTTTGGCCAAACGTGGTGCATGTCTCTAACTGGATATCTTGAATATCAACCAATTCTAAGTAGCCAGTGCCTTTACGAGCACCGATTGTCACTTCAACGTGTGTACCGCTTTCATCACGAAATAGGATTGCTGAAGGCTTAGACTTATCGCCCGTGAAAGCAACAAAGTGCTTCGCTCGTTTTAAGCCAGTATGTTCGCCATTTTTGAAGTAAACCTGAACATGTCGGTAGTCAATCTCATAGCTCACTGCGTCTTCGTGTGAACCTGCCTCAAGAGGAAATAGAGTATCAAGCAACTGTTTCGCCATTTTTTGTTTTTCGAGCTGCTTATCTGCTTTCACCATTTCTACGGCAAAGACAGCTTCAGCAATAAATGTTGAATGGTTTCTGTGAAGTTCTGTTCTGTCTAGTGTCAGCATATTCATAGTCTTTCCCTCTTACGGCTTTGAATTTCATGTAGGTCAAAAATCCTGATTGACCCTTTTCAAAATTGTTCTTTACTGTGTTGCTTCCATGTATTTCATACTACTTGTATTTTAGAAACAATTTCACAACAAAAATTTCACAGTGTTAATTTTACTAAATTGCTTTTTTACACAAACCGGTATTTTGAGCCCCTAGCCCTTTATCTAACTGGGTTGAGGGCTCAGTAGAAACACTTTTACGTGTTGTTTGAATTTGTGTAATAACCAACACCAACCAACTTATTGTCGATCACTCGATAATAAGTGTGCTTGGTTTCCACTTTGCTCGACAGCGGGTTTAACCATTGATAGGTATAAACGCCTCGGCCATTTTCTTTGGCTAGGTTTAACATCTCAGTGAGAATTGGCTTATCGTCAGGGCTTAGGATTTCGTTGTGTGAACGCCCGACAAGCTCAGGGGATACACCGTGCGCGAGCAACTTTCCAGAGCTCATATCCATCACGAACACATACAAGTCTCCCTCAACAAAGCTGCCTTCGGTATCATTGAACTCCGCGAGACTGTCCTGCTCTGATTCCACTATCGCGGCCATCGCTCTCGCCAATAATCGCTTAGCTTCTGTTGCACTAGAGCGTTCTGGGTAATACCCCACGGCAACAATCACATCACCCACACGTTCAAAGAAAGTGGTTTTAGGCTCGCCCATGCGGTCAGTCGGATTAGTCCAATGATACTGAACTTCGCCAAACCCGTTGTGCACAGCCTTAGTGATCATTTCACGGAAAAAGGGATTACCGTAAACGTCTTGAGTATCCAAAACACTGTCGCCCACCAACACCATTGAAGAGCCGCCACTGGCAAGGAATTGGCCATCAATACCAAGAGCAAACACATAGAGCTCACCATCTATATATTCGGCATCACTCATGAAGTCTTTGACACTCTCATCGCCATCCTTTTGTACATGGACAACCGCTTTAGCAAGCAGGGTTTTGGCTCTTCTTTCAGCATCGCTGACCACATGTGGCTCTGAAATATCGAGCACATTAACTGGCTCGTTTTCTTTTGCTGTTTCTGAATGTTCGGCACGTAGTCCAATGCCACTGTTCACTGCAAATACGGCACAACCAATAAGGATAATTCTTGATATATTCATAGTGACTTCTCCTAATAGCCCACTAAGGACGGTAGCCAAAGCGTAATTTGCGGGAAGAAAGCGATAACGAAAACGCCAATGACGGATGCAAGCACAAAGGGATGGATCTTCGCGGTGATCTGTTCGACCGTGGCTCCGCCTATCCCCGAGGCGACAAAGATATTTTCACCGAGTGGCGGCGTAGCAAATCCTATCGAGAGCGTACATACCACCACAATACCAACGTGAGTAGGATCCGCGCCGAGCATGTACATAATTGGCAGCAAGACCGGTACGATAATCATGATCGCGGCTAACGTTTCCATAAACATGCCAACGAAAAGCAGTAACACAATAGTCAGTGCCCATACCATGTACATATTGTCAGTGAACCCTAACAGCGACTCCGCCACCACAACTGGAATTTTTTGTTCGATTAGCAAGCGACCAAATACCGTTGCCGCGAATAGAATCAGCAACACACGTCCAGTGATCCATGTCGTTGTCGACAATGATTTAATCGTGCTTTTGAACGATAACTCTCGGTGAATAAACACCCCAACAAACAGTGAATAGAAGATAGCCACAACCGCCGACTCTGTTGGTGTGAACATGCCACTGTAGATGCCCCCGAGAATCAAAAACGGAGCCAGTATCGACCAAATACCACGACGCAAAGAGTGTCTTACTTCGCCAAATGACCAGTTTTCAGTCAGCCCTTTGTAACCTTCACGTTTAGCAATAAAGTAGTTAGTGACCACTAGCGTCGACGCCATAATGAAACCCGGCACAACCCCAGCAACAAACAATTTAGGAATAGATAAAGAAGCAAATTGCCCGTGTTGAGCGATGGCTTCAGGCGGTGCCATTAATCCCATTGCTGAGATGCCGAAAATAACTAACGGGATGGATGGCGGGATAATGATACCCAATCCCCCTGAAGCGGCAGTCACCGCGGAGGCGTAGCTCTTATCGTAATCTCGCTTAACCATTGCTGGTACCATCAACATACCAACCGCAGCGGTCGTGGCTGGGCCTGAACCTGAGATAGCTCCAAAGAAAAGGCAGGCCATTACCGTTGCAGCGCCAAGGCCACCCGTCACGGGTCCGGCTAAGCTCTCTGCAATATCCACCAGACGTTTGGAGATACCCGCCGCCTCCATTAATGCGCCAGCAAGAACAAAGGCCGGCAGCGCCATTAACGGGAAGTTACCCACCGAAGTAAATGCGATTTGTACTAACGCGATGGGATTTTTGTCGAGCAACATATAGGCCGCCATTGAAGCGCCGGCCAGTGATACTGTGATTGGTGCACCCAGAATTAACAGGGTTAAGAAGCCACCAAATAAAATTAGAGTTAAATAGGATTCCATTATTACATCTCTCTATTACGGCTATTCTCTGCGACGACTACTGTGATGACTTTTGTGCCGTCATTTTTCGCAGTTCTTTGACTTCTGGATCTTCGTTCTTAGCGCCTTTGAACAAACGCTCATAGTTGTTCCAGATAATTCGAATCATCATCAACGAAAACGCGATAGGCAAAATCATATAGAAGTACTTCATTGGGATGCCTGTCGTTTGAGATTTCCAGAACAGGTTCATTTTGTTGAACACGAAATCGTAACTGAGATAGACAAAGTAACCGTTGAACAGCAACCATAAGAAGTCAGCGATGGTTTCACAGACGGTCTGAACAATCGGAGGGAAGAACTTGAAGTGAAAACTGACTCGGTTATGCGCCGACATTTTGGCCGCCACAACGGCGCCTAGATAGGCAAACCAAACGAACATGTAAGTCGCGACTTCATCACCCCAAGGTATGGAGTAATCGAAAAGCTGACGAGTAAGGATTTGTGTGAACAGTAATAAGACAAAGCTTGCTAGCAACAGACAACAAGTATATTCCTCGATGTTGTTAAGATGCTTTTTTATAGTTTTAGCGACTGACATATAACCTCCAATGTTGATTTCCACATGACAACCAGTCGCTCGCGGTACTGAGCAGATCAGGTACTAAACAGATCAACGAGTAAAGCCATGTAAATGCCCTATCTCACTGTTCTATCGCTAGGTGATTAAGTAGCGGAGAACAGCAGATAGGGCGTATCTAATCGTTACTTTCTACCTAGTAACTCAAGAACGTCGTCTAGCTTGTCTTTGCCCCCAATGCTTGAGTAGAACTTAGGCCAAACTGACTTCGTGACCTTGCTGATCCACTCTTTCTCATTGTCTGCTGGGTCTGTGAATACCATGCCTTTTGCTTGTAGCTCTTCACGGATCTTGCTTTCAGTATTCTCTAGATAAGCAAAGCTGTGTTCTGTTGCTTCCTGACCCGCTTCAAGAATGATCTTTTGCATCTCAGGTGTCTGTTGTTGGAAGACTGTTTCACTGACGATTAACGGCTCAAGTGAGAAGATGTAACGCAGGTTTGTTACGTACTTTTGTACTTCATTGAACTTCATCGCATGAACAGTGATGTATGGGTTGTCTTGACCATCAACCACACCTTGCTGCAGGCCAGTAAATGTCTCTGACCATGCCATTGGTGTTGGGTTTACACCCCATGCTTGGTACGAAGCAATCATAATTTCGTTACGAGGGACGCGAATCACTAACCCTTTAAGGTCTGCTGGCGAAGCCACTGATTTTTTAGAGTTGGTTAGAACCCTAAAACCAGAATAAGCCCAACCTACGATGCGAACACCTGCATCACGAATCGTGTTATCGACAAGATCTTGACCTACTTGGCCTTGAGTTAATAGCACCGCTTCTTCAGCACTTTGAATCACGTAAGGCATGGTCAATAGACCAACTGTTGGAGAGAAAGGCGTCACGTTGTTGATCGCCAATACTGAGAAGTCGAGAAGGCCGATTGCCGCGTCGTTGACGGTGTCTTGCTCGTTGCCCAATTGACCATTTGGGAACAGGTCGATTTTGACTTTGCCGTCTGTTTTTTGCTCCATCAATTCAGAAAATGATGTCGCTAATTCCCACTGAGTACCACCAGCAGCATCGCCGATAGCCATTTTAAAATTTGCTGCTGCCGCGGTATGAGATAGCATCGCTGTTGCTACAATTGTGACGCCAGCAATAATTTTATTTTTAATCAATTTCATAGTCTTAACCTTTCATATCATACAGACTTCCTGCCTGTACTTTGCTCACAAGGTGACCTGGTACAACTTTCCTGGTCGTAGTTCTATTTCCCTATTTTGGAAACAATGTTCGAGTAGCTAAAGCACTTCATCCTTTAACGAATACCACTGATAAAGGAACTGTTGCCCTACTCTTCGAAATGGTGCAAACATCTCAGATTCCACCACTTCCCTCACGTTGGGGAACGGAAGTTTTGATTCAAATATTGGCAAGTCAAGCTTATGGCCTTCACCTGCGATCCACTGGGCAAGGCGCTTGCCTGCTTGAGCGGAGTACATCACACCATTGCCGCCATACCCTAGTGCGTAGAATATGGATTGCTTTGGATTAGGCTGATAGATTCTTGGCATCATGTCGTGGCTAACATCCACCCAACCCCACCATGAATAATCGATTTTGATCTGATCGAGAGAAGGGAATTTTCGGGTTAAATCCGCTCTCAACATATCTTCGTATTTCTTTTCAGGTGCATTCTTGCCACTGATGGCACTGCGTGTACCAATCTGCACTCGGTTATCCGGTAACAAACGGTAGTAATGACGCAGAATTCTGGTATCAGTAATCACCTGATTGGTTTTGAAGTTACACGCGGCGATTTCGTCTTCAGTTAACGGACGTGTCACCATCGAGTTAGAAAGTACAGGTAATAGGCGATTCTTAAGCTCTGAATGCAAACCTTGGCTGGTATACCCGCCGGTACAAACACCGACAGAGCGAGCCTTAACCACACCACCTGGTGTTTTTAGGTAGTGCACACCGTTGCGCGTTTCCCACCCCATCACAGGGCTTGCTGGGTGAACTTTTACGCCGAGTGCTCTCGCCTTTCTTAGATAACCAAACGCCAGTTTCCCTGCATGGATGCCAATACCTTCTGGTTCGTGCATTGCGCCTGCCGCTTCTTGATCACCAACGTAATCACGTTTTACGGTTTCCGCATCTAAGATCTGCGCATCGTAATCGAACGTGTCACGCAGCAACTTGGCTTCTTTTTCAAGTGTTGCCATCACTTTGGGACGATGGGCAACGTATAAGTGGCCGCCCGGCTGTGGGTCACAATCAATGTCTTTGATCAGAGACTTAAAGGTGTTCATACCATCGACGCATTCGCGGTGCATTTTTAGCGCGGTTTCGAGCCCCCAACGTTCAATCCACTGAGAGCGCTTCAAACGTCCTGACGCACACTGAGCCTGACCACCATTTCGGGTACTGCAGCCCCAACTCAAACGGTTAGCTTCAATCACAGTCGCTTTAATGCCGTACATTTCAGCAAGGTGTATTGCGGTGCTTAGGCCTGTGTAGCCTGAACCGATTATCGCCACATCCACATCCATATCCGATGTAATTGGGCCATCATCTTCAGGTGGCGCGCCTGCGGTATCTACCCAATAAGTCGGGGCGTATTCCTTGCCGTGACCTGGGCTTTTATCTTTAAGTGGATCGTATTTTGGGTCGTATCTTTCTTTTGCTTGGGTACTTTCTTGTGCTTGGGTGCTTGTCACCTTTGGCGGCACATCGGCTGCCGGTTGTTCCATTACTAAACTCATAATTCGACTCTCCTAGTCATAACACGTGGACTGATTTTGGTTTCGTGTCTAGCTCTTGGGAGTATTGCTGGGAGTCAAAAGAGGTCGTGTTTTACGGAAGGCATTTTTTACGCTGATTTTTCCATCTTTCAGGGTAAACACATCAACCATACGAGCTTCGATGACGGTGCCATCAGGGTTAGTCGCAGAGAACGTTGATTCGCTTACTGCGCGGTCACCACACACAAAATGGACAGGGTCGCTCCAGGCTGCATCTGGAAAGTTCTGCCAAACCAATTCAAAGCTATTGCGAACGGCTTCGTACCCTTCGATAGTGTTTCCAAGTACGCCTTCTCCTGCCACGGTGTGGAAGACACAGTCTTCAGTCATAAACGACATTAGCGCTTCAATATCATGGTTATTCCATGCATCACTAAAAGACTGTAAAAAGGCGGTGTCGACTTGGTTTTCCAGCACGAATGTCGCTGCATTGGTTTGCATATTCATATTCCAGAATCCTTTATGTTTTCGTTATTGGTTTAAATTTCAGTAGCTTTGCGCCACTTTTTTATTAGAGTGTTTAAACTAGATCTGTGAAATTTAACAACTTGATAACAAGCTTCGCCACTCTAACTTCGAGTTACTTTATAAACAATCTTTAAGCTCACAGATTTCATCTTTTTATAAATTAATTAGTGTTCTAATTTTATTTACACAGTCACTCACTAGATTTATACGAGGTCTAAATAAAATAATTAGAAATATTAGACTTTAGTCGAAGTCAAAATCTTGATGGTACTTTCTGCCATACTGCTCAAGCTGGCGATCATGAGTATTAACTTGTAATTCGATATTACCCTCACCTTTATTAATTGCTTGATTGTTATCTACATGGGCTTCATTTTTCAAATCAGCCAGTTTCTCTTCAATATATTCTGTCGGTTCATTTAAAACATTCATGGAGGTTAATTCCTTTATCAGGTTTACTTTCGCTGATGGAAGAATATGAACGGACACTAGACCGTTTGAATATTCTTTCTCATCGTACAAAGGCTGAATGGCATCATTGCCACCTTCCTTAAATGGGTGAATGGAATACCACTTATCTTTTCGTTGCTCTTGCTGATCACAATCAGCCACATTGAATATCTGAGTTCTATTCAGGTCACATGGTGAGTTAAAAACACTAACCTTATGATAATCAATGGCTTTAATAATATTGATACAGTCTTTGCTTTGGCTATGACACACAGACCACAACGCATTTACCAGGTTATCTGTCCACTCAAGTAAACGGGTTGGAAACCCCTGTTTCTTGGCTAAACACATCAATAACCAATCGTTTATCTCGTGTGCACTCAACGAATGCCCGCCATAAACTCTCACGGTCGAAAGAAGCTCTTGTTCGACACGGCGAATATTCTTTCGATTTGAGCGACCTAAGCTTGGCATCAAGTTATTATTTTCATAATCACACACGTTATAAATCAAACCACGATGCCCACTACACTCTGTAATAAGTGAATCGATTATTTTATACAGCTCTTCGAGTGAGCTTATATAATGTTTATTTTTCACAACATGCATACTACGATTCACTTAATTTAAATTCTGTAAAATCCAAATATCAATAACCCTATCAATCGATGATAAAAATCAACCAATAATAACGATTGACCAATAGTCAACGAGTGTCGTTATTGTATTTTTCTAAAATGATAATAGGTATATATCTTCATAAAAAAGTATCAGTAATAGAACCATTCACTAAGGAGCTATGAGTTAATGGTCGATTAATAATAGCGAGTAACAAAGTTTATATAGCTAGAACCACTTATGTTCCTAATAAACATTTAATTAGTGTTCTAATGTTTAACTGGAAATTATTGAACTAAGCGTTTACGTTCTTAACCTAAGTACTTGCCAATACCCGTTGGTATTGCCCGACCACATTCTCGATAGCACTTCCTCTAACACTCTCGAGATATCTGCGGCCGGACAAATTTCCTATGACTTACACGTAATCTTTGTATTTATCTAGGAAACGAACCGGTGTTGATAGTGCATCTCGGCGGAACGGGTCGCCCAACTCCTGAGTACACATGATTTCAATGATGGTTGTTTTGCCTTCGTTCATCTGCATGTCGATGGCTTTTTGCAAGGTTGGACCTACATCTTCAAGCTTATCAACCGTGATACCTTCAGCACCCATTGCTCGTGCAATCTCTGCAAAGCTTTGGTTTTCAAGTTCACCGGCAACAAAGCGTCGGTTGTAGAAGTCGACTTGGTTCTTCTTCTCCGCACCCCATTGACGGTTGTGGAATACCACGGCTGTCACTGGAATGTTATGGCGAACACATGTCATGGTTTCCATCAAGCTCATGCCCCACGCACCATCGCCTGCATAAGAAATAGCTGGACGATGAGGTGCCGCCGCTTTCGCACCAATGATGGTCGGGAACGCATAACCACAGTTACCGAAACTCATTGCAGCAAAGAAACTACGTGGTTTCTCAAAGCGTAAATAGCTGTTTGCCACTGAGTTGATGTTACCGATATCCGTCGAGACCATTACGTCTTCAGGCATCGCTTTTTCTAGCTCACGCAATACTTGGCGTGGGTGTAGATACTCGCCACCAGAGAACGGAGTCTCGTGTGAGTTTTCTTCAATCATATCTAAGCTGAACGAGTCACGTTCGTGTGTCCACTCATCAAGCTCTTTTTCCCACAGTGCTTTCTCTGTTGCCACTGTATCTTGACGAGCGCCTTTGTTGTCATCACACAACAGTGCGCGGCCTTCCAATCTTTCAGATAGAGCAACCGCTGCTGCTTTTGCATCACCACAGATACCAACCGAAATCTTCTTAACCAGACCAAGCATCTTGTTGTCAGCATCAATCTGAATGATTTTGGCGTTCTTCGGCCAGTAGTCCATGCCATGTTGAGGCAAGGTACCAAATGGACCAAGACGTGTACCCAAAGCGATAACCACATCCGCTTGAGCCATCAATTTCATTGCTGCTTTCGAACCTTGGTAGCCTAAAGGACCACACCATAATGGGTGACTAGCAGGGAAAGAGTCATTGTGTAGGTAGCTGTTCACAACAGGAGCACCCAGTCTTTCTGCTAATGCCGCACACTCTTGAACTGCATCTGCCATGACCACGCCGCCACCAGAAATGATGACTGGGAACTTCGCTTCAGCAATCAAGTCTGCTGCTTCATTCAGAGATTTTTCACCTCCTGGACCACGGTCTAAGCGCGCGGGTTTAGGGATCTCGGTTTGTGTTTCACCGTAGAAATAGTCACGTGGAATATTTAGCTGAGTTGGACCCATTTCGCTCATCGCACGGTCGAAGCATCGGCCTGTGTATTCCGCCATACGATCTGGGTGCGTTACGTGACCTTGATACTTAGTAAACTCTTGGAACATTGGAAGTTGGTTACACTCTTGGAAACCACCTAAGCCCATTGTTTTAGTACCAGTCTCTGGCGTCACAATCACGACCGGGCTGTGTGCCCAGAATGCAGCTGCAATCGCAGTTACACAGTTACTAATACCTGGGCCATTCTGCCCGATAACCACGCCATGGCGACCCGATACACGGGAGTAACCATCTGCCATGTGGGCAGCGCCTTGCTCGTGTACTACTGGGACCAATCGAATGCCAGCAGGAGCAAAGATATCCATTGCGTCCATAAATGCCGACCCCATGATGCCGAACATATCGGTAACATCATTAGCAACCATAGTTTCAACGAACGCTTCTGATGGTGTCATTGTTACTGTGCCGGAAACAACCGTACGTTTTTCTTGCTCGCTCATTCTTCCATTCTCCTTGAGTTAACCAAAATTTCATTTTTCGGAATAAATTGTCTCTTTTTCGAATTCATTTTCACCTTAGTAGTAGAATTTTTGCGCGTCAACTTTTTATATTAAATTGGAACAATTCATTCCAATTAATAAAACTGGATCACATTATTGGTAGTTTTTCGTACAAAAAGTGCCGTTAACTTAACTGGAGCTGTTAATAATCGATGACATATCGCGATAGCAGCGACAAGTGATGAGCTATATAGAGGGAAATATGATGAAAGAGGCGGAATTGGTACCAACGCAGCCGGTAAGCGTGAGAGAACGCTTTGGCATCGACAGCAACCTAACGGTGATGGCATTTGAACATCCGGGTGAATATGTGCCGAGAGTCGATCCTAATTACTGTTTTGACCCCGAAGTGACGCTGGCTATATTGGCGGGGTTCACCTCCAATCGTCGCACATTGATACAAGGCACACACGGAACGGGCAAGTCGTCTCACATTGAGCAAATTGCCGCGAGATTGAATTGGCCATGTTTGAGGATCAACCTAGACGGACACTTAAGTCGATTGGATTTCATAGGTAAAGACAGCATCGTCATTAAAGACGGAATGCAGGTGACTGAGTTTAAAGAAGGCATTCTTCCACAGAGCATTCAACAACCCATCGCACTGGTGTTAGATGAGTACGACGCTGGTCGTCCTGACGTGATGTTTGTGATTCAACAGCTATTAGAACAAGACGGCAAATACACCTCTTTAGAACAAAACCGAGTGATCACACCTCACCCTTCTTTCCGCCTGTTTGCTACCTGCAACACGCTTGGCTTGGGTAACTTTTCAGGTTTGTATTCTGGCACTCAAGTGCTTAACCATAGTCAATTAGATAGATGGAACATCATCGCTACGCTCAACTATTTAGACCCACAACATGAAACCAAAATCGTGTTATCTAAGCTTCCGCAACTGAATAATGAAAGTGGCCGACAACTGGTCGAGAAAATGATCGCTACCGCAGGATTAACGCGTAACGGGTTTCGGGCTGGCGACCTTTCAACGGTGATGTCTCCGCGAACGGTGCTCACTTGGGCCGAAAACATCCAAATATTCGATGATGTAGCCACCGCATTTAGGTTGTCATTCTTGAATCGCTGTGAAGACGAAGAGAAAGAACTGGTTAGCGAATACTATTTCCGTTGCTTTGGTGAAGCCTTGGAAACGCATACTCAAAACTATTCGCACTCGGAGTCGTAAACCATGGCCAATGTTTCTTCCCAGCAGAAAAAGATCCTCGATATTGGTGTGTCTGTCGCCAGAGCAATCAGTGGTGAACTCAATCTGAACTATCGGGGAGAACGTCTCTATAAAGGCAATAGCCCCTGCTATTATCAGTCTGCGCATACTAACGATCTCACCTTTGTGTCTCGCCACGAGCTAAAAAACAGCAAGCTATCGATGCAAGGCAAGATCGATTCATCGGCACTGCGATTATTACTTTCAGACGCTGACCTCCATTATTCATTGCGCCCTCAAAACGAGATAGAACGCCTGCTTTACGACTTCTGCGAACAGGTTCGAGTTGAATCTCAAGTCCCACCTTATCTAAAAGGCGTGACCACTAGCATCCAATTCAACTTTGCGTATTGGAGCGACCAATATCATCAGAATGGCTTCACCGAATCACGAATCGGCATGTTGCTGTTTACTCTGATGCAAGTCATCCACACCCGCTTAACTGGCGTTCCGGTGTCTGAGCCCATCGCTGAGACCATTGAATCGACTCGCGCCGGCATCGTGCCTACTTTCGGGTACAGCCTGAAGCGCTTAAAGCAACATAGAACCGACCAACAACAGTTTGCTCACTGCGCCAATGAGCTTGCTGCCCTTGCACAAGAGCTCATCAACCAAGAGCAAGAGAGCGATAGCTCGGCTACGCCAACGGTTGAAGAAGACATAAAAATCCTTGCGCAGCTTGCCCTTATCGTTGATGGCGACATTCAAGATCAAGACGTCGATACTGACATCACAGGCAGTAGTAAGGTGTTCGAGCTTTCGGGCGCGAATTATCAGGTCTTTAATTCAGAATTTGATCAAGTCATCGCCGCAGATAAACTCGTCAGGCGCGCCCTATTACTCGAACTGAGGCAGAAACTCACCGATGACATCATGGCGAGACAAGTAAACACTCGCCGTTTAGCCGCTATGCTCACCAGCTTTGTCGCCACGCCACAAAGGAACCGACGTCAGGACCATTTAGAAGAAGGCATTGTTAACGCCACTACCATCACCAAGCTCATCACTGCGCCATTGGATCGCACTGTCTTTTATCAACCTGACATCGGCGCATCTCATCAATGTGCCATCACGTTTTTGATGGACTGCTCAGGTTCAATGCAGAAACACAGTCACAAGCTAAGTCTACTGATAGATACAATTCTCAAATCCGTTGGACTGGCCAACATTCCATTTGAGATTATTGGCTTCACCACCAACAACTGGAATGGTGGCAAGGTCTATCGACAGTGGCTTAAACAAGGCCAACCAAAGCACCCAGGCCGCTTGAACGAAGTTCGGCACATCGTGTTTAAGGATTTTGATACGCATTGGAGACGATCTCGCCTTGGCATTGCGAGTCTTCGTAAAGCAGACGTCTTTAAAGAAGGGATTGATGGCGAAGCGGTGCAGTTCGCTAGCCAGCGGTTGCAACAGCACACTGCTCAACGAAAGGTTTTGATCGTGTTCTCAGACGGCTGCCCAATGGATACCGCCACCAGCACCGCCAACGATCAGTTCTATTTGGATAACCACCTAAAACAAGTCATTGAACGTAAGTCGATCAAAAACGGAATTGAGATTCATGGCGTGGGGATGGGCGTCGATTTAAGCCCGTACTACCGCAGTAACATCACCTTAGATGTGCAGGAGAGCTGCTTATTTGGATTATCTAAGAGCGTATTTGAGATGCTAAAGCGCTGACGTGTCAGTGAGGAGGGTGTCATCAAGCATTAAACGAGAATCAAGCCCTCCTCCTTCAAAGATAATTTTGATAAAGAAAACGTTCTAAGCCAAAAACAACGACCATACAGAGACCGCCATCAAATACCCGCCTATCAACATCAACACAATAAACACTAACTTTCTGAGTTGATCATTAGACAACGGCGGTGGGAAACGTCGAGCAAACATCGTGACAAGCGCTACCAAGGGAACAGCAATAGCAGATAACCACAGTATGCTCTGTTCCATGTCGCCTGCAGCGTAGACATTGACAGTACGCGACATCGACGTACAAGCGAAAACCATCAGCAGTGTGCTTCGCACCAGATCGAGCGTAAAAGGCTGCCGATAAAGATGATAAACAATCGGTGGACCTGCCATCCCAAACAACCCACCCGCTAACCCAGAGCTAAAGCCTGAGACAAGGAAAGATACGGTTGTCGAGCGATCCTTTCTGGTTTTGGGTTTGAACATAAAACTCAAACCTGCGAATAGCACCATCGCACCCAATAGTCCTCGAAGAATATGCGTTGCCGAATCGCTTAACTCGTCCAGCAAGTACACCCCCATCGAAACGCCGGGAATAATACCGATGACCAACACCACCAGAATCTTGAGTTCCCCAAGCAGTGGCTTACCCATCAATGCGACCAAGCAATTGAACAAGGTCACAATACTGACCACAGCGGCTATAACGGGTAAGGAAACCAGATTGAGGCTAACCGTTAAACCAATCACGATGATACCGAGGCCAAATCCAGTGACAGTTTGAAAATAGGTACCTACCGCAATAGTGGTAAGAATGGCGAGTAAAACAGGTAACTCCATTAGCTATCCTAATTAGGTTGTTTGGGGGTTGATTTAAATGTGAGTATCAGCTTCAGGAGCTAGATTTTAGTATCTAAAATCAAATGTCGATTCATCTCTTTTTTCAGAATCAGCCGCCACGTCAGTCTTTGAATTTGCTGTTTTTCCTTGCTGCGCTTGTACCGCGGTCACCGCGATCACATTAAAGATGTCTTGTGCGTTACACCCTCTTGATAAGTCATTCGCAGGTTGATTCAACCCTTGTAACAGTGGACCAATCGCAACTGCCCCGCCTAATCTTTCCGCAAGCTTATAACCAATATTACCGGCTTCTAAATTGGGGAATATCAACACGTTCGATTGACCTTTCACCTCTGAATCTGGCAGCTTCTTCGCGGCAATCTCAGTGACAATCGCGGCATCGAGTTGAACATCCTGATCGACGGCGATTCCGGGACAACGCTGTTTCACGAGTTGAGCCGCGTTACGAACCTTATCGACCGATTCGTGCTTGGCACTGCCGTTGGTCGAAAACGACAGCATTGCGACTTTAGGTTCTTCCATCAGTAGCGTTTGAGCGCTGTTTGATGCGGCCACTGCAATCGATGCTAGCTCGGTTCCATTGGGGTTAATCACCAAACCACAGTCACTGAAAATCATGCCGCCTTTAAGATTATGGAAAGGCTCACACAACATCATCAGAAAGAAACTGGACACCAATTCACTGTCTGGCTCGGGGCCGATAATCTGAAGCGCAGCTCGCACCACATCAGACGTGGTATAAACCGCACCATTAACTGTGCCATCCACCAGGCCCTCTCTGACCATCAAATTGGCAAAAACGAGTGGGTCTAGAACCAGATCTAGCGCATCATCGTAAGTCATACCTTTCGCTTTTCTTAATGTATACAACCGCTCAGCGAGGACTTCTTTGAGTGATGACGCTTGTGGGGAGACAATGTGAATGCCTACAAGATCAATGTGATGTAATTCTGCAGCAGCGATGATCGCTGGTTCATCCCCGACTAGGGTGATGTAAGCGAGCTGTTTGTCTATCGCCATTCTTGCGGCTGCTAGTACTCGCGGGTCCTCAGCTTCACTCAAAACCACTCGCTTACGATCTAAGTGAGCCTTGTCAATAATCCGTTCAATCGCCTTCATCTTAAATTCCATTTATTGATATTAATTGTTCCATAATTTATATTTATATTATTGGAATAATAAAAAAGGTCAAATTTTATTCAGATAATTGAAGAATAATGATTTGGTATGTACACTCTTAGGCATAGACATATCGCAAGGATGGATCATTATATGCAAACAGAAACACCACCAGTTCAAGGGGATACACCGACTCTCCGACTTTTTGCACTATTAGAGGTGATAGCGCAAAAAGACGAGTTTATTTCTCTTCAAGGATTAGTCGAAGAAACTGGACTGCCAAAACCTACGCTGCACCGAATGCTTCAGCAGTTAGAAGCGGCAGGCATTATTCAAAGAGATGGCGATGAGAAGCACTACAGCTCAGGTATTCGACTCAGAAAGCTTGCCGAAAACCTATTGTTGAATAGCACCATGCACAGTGCCCGACGCACTATTCTTGAAAACCTGAGAGCAGAAGTTGGTGAAAGCTGTAACCTAACGGCGCTATCAAGTGGCGAGATCATCTATCTTGATCGCGCAGAAACTGAAGCACCCCTTCGTTTTCATCTACACCCAGGTTCTCGCGTCCCGGTGCATTGCTCAGCAAGCGGAAAACTGTTTTTGGCGCACATGTCTAAGTCACAGCGCAGACGATTAATTGAAAATGTGCCACTGACTCAATACACCGTGAACACCATTACCGACTATTCAATGTTAGAGAAAGACATCGAAGAAGCGAAAATCCAAGGCTTTGCGATTGATGACGAAGAATTTTTGCCGGGCTTAGTCTGTATCGCCGTGCTGATCCCGTCATCTACGGGTCAATCAAACCTCGGCCTAGCGATACAAGCGCCTGTAATTCGAGTCAAACCTGATGAAGCGATCAAGTACCTACCCGCTCTTCAGAAAGCCGCAAAAGCGCTAGCGAAAATAGAGTCTGATAATTGGAGTCAACAATAGATCATTTTCTTAGATCGCTTCGAGTGGCTATCGCTTCGAAAGTAACAACTTAAGCACTAACGAGCTAACGAGCTAACGAGCTAACGACCACTATCTTCGACCAATCAACGGTTGGTCGAAGTCATTTGAACACTCCCCAACCCGCATATAAGCAACACGTCTAAAGTAACCACAACAAAGGAATCACGATGCTAAACATTAAGAACCAGCACTTACTCTCTTTTATGGTGACAGAAGCGAACAACGCAGTTGCAGTCACAAATCCAGCGACAGGTGAACTCGTCGGACACGCACCTATTTCATCACAAGCAGAGTTAGCAAACGCGATTGAACGTGCTCATGTTGCACAGAAAGAGTGGGCCAAGGTTCCAGCTAAATCTCGTGCTGCATCACTGCACCGTTGGCACCAACTGATCCTTGAAAACAAAGAAGATCTGGCTCGAATCATGACGATTGAGCAGGGTAAACCGTTAGCAGAAGCGACAGGCGAAGTCGTGTATGGCGCGAGCTTTATTGAGTGGTTTGCAGAAGAAGCCAAGCGTACTTATGGTGATTCTATTCCTAGCACAGTCGCTGGCAAACGCTTGGTGACCATCAAGCAGCCTATTGGAGTCGCGTGTGCAATTACGCCATGGAACTTCCCTATTGCAATGATCACTCGTAAAGCAGCACCTGCCCTAGCCGCTGGTTGTAGCTTTGTCGTAAAACCTTCAGATGAAACACCGCTTTCTGCGTTTGCTGTGGTTGAACTGGCCTATCAAGCGGGTATCCCGAAAGATCTATTACAAGTGGTGCTTGGCGACAGCCCTGAACAGATCGGTGAACTTTTCACATCACACCCACGGATCAAAAAGATCTCTTTTACTGGTTCGACTCGAGTCGGCAGTATCTTGATGGCTCAAGCGGCAAAAGGCATCAAACGCACTTCTATGGAGCTCGGTGGCAACGCACCTTTTATTGTGTTTGACGATGCCGATATCGACGCGGCCGTTCAAGGCGCAATGGCGTCAAAATTCCGTAATGCGGGACAAACATGTGTCTGTGCAAACCGTTTCTATGTTCACAGTAAGGTGTACGATGAGTTCGTGGCTAAATTCGATGAAGCGGTTCAACAGCTTAAGATTGGTAACGGCTTAGATGAAGGTGTCACCATTGGTCCTGTTGTCAGTCAGAATGCGAAGAACAACATCCAAGCATTAATAGACAGAGCGGTAGAACAAGGCGCGACACCTGTGACGCCAACTCAAGAGCTTGATGGGCTTTTCCTTCAGCCTGTCATTCTGAAAAATGTGATACACAGCATGGATATTGTTCAGCAAGAGATCTTTGGTCCTGTCGCTCCTGTGATGCAATTCGAGACAGACGAAGAGCTTATTGAGATGGCAAACGACACCATTTATGGATTAGCGTCGTACTTCTACAGTCAGAACATTCATCGAGTATGGAACATCGCAGAGGCACTTGAGTACGGTATGGTCGGTATTAATGATGGCCTCATCTCAACCGAGGTCGCGCCCTTCGGCGGTGTTAAGCAATCAGGTATTGGCCGTGAAGGCGCAAAAGAAGGCATCGATGAGTACATGGATATTAAGTATCTGTGTTTTGGTAGTAACTAGGTTTCGGAAGTAGTTAGGCTTGGTCGTAACTAAGCCTGACTCTTAGACATCAGCAAGCTTAAACATCGAATAGCCCTACTAACACCTCTCTTCTGAGATTCCCCCACACACCAAAAAAAACAGCAAAAAAAAGCCGCGCTATAAAAGCGCGGCACCTTGGGCTCGGTTAAAGGGGGTTTCTTTTTTTTAGTATTTTACATTCTCTGTTTTTGTTATTGGGTTGCTTCTCTATCCCTGCGCTTTCAGTTTTAGACGCATAGCATGCAGCACTGGCTCGGTGTAACCACTAGGCTGAGCGCAGCCTTCGAATACCAACTGACACGCTGCTGAAAATGCGATGCTGTTTTCAAAGTCAGGTGCCATATTACGGTAGCTCGGGTCGCCAGCGTTTTGCTCATCCACCACTGCGGCCATGCGCTTCATGGTTTTCATTACTTGGGCTTCATTACAAATCCCATGACGTAACCAGTTCGCAATGTGTTGGCTCGAAATACGCAGCGTAGCGCGGTCTTCCATCAAACCTACATCGTTAATATCTGGCACCTTAGAACACCCGACGCCTTGGTCAATCCAACGCACTACATAACCAAGAATACCTTGCGTATTGTTATCCAATTCATTTTGGATATCTTGAGCGGTCAGCTTTTGATTACCTAATAGCGGAATAGTCAGAATATCATCGACGTTCGCTCTCACTCGCTCACGAAGCTCTTTCTGACGACTTGGTACACTCACCTTGTGATAGTGCAGAGCATGCAAAGTCGCGGCAGTTGGAGAAGGAACCCAAGCAGTATTTGCGCCCGCTTGAGGATGTCCGATTTTCGCGTCCATCATCTTCGCCATATTGTCTGGCTCTGGCCACATACCTTTACCAATCTGGGCTTTACCTTGCAGGCCACAAGCTAAGCCAAGATCAACGTTCTGATCTTCGTATGCGCCAATCCAAGTCATGGTTTTCAGCTGTGTTTTAGGAGCGAATGGTCCCGCTTCCATACTGGTGTGAATCTCATCACCAGTACGGTCTAAGAAACCTGTGTTGATGAACACAACACGATCTTTAGCCGCTCGAATACATTCTTTAAGGTTAACCGAAGTACGACGCTCTTCGTCCATGATGCCAACTTTGATCGTGAATCGATCTAGCCCTAATGCATCTTCAATGCGACCAAACAGCTCATTGGTGAACGCGACTTCTTCAGGACCATGCATCTTAGGTTTTACAATATTGATGCTGTTCGCGGTCGAGTTTTGGTAAGCACTGTTGCCTTTTAAATCATGCATCGCGATTAGCGAAGTGATCATGCCATCCATAATGCCTTCAGGTACTTCGTTACCGTCAGCATCAATAATGGCAGGGTTGGTCATCAGGTGGCCCACGTTGCGGATGAACAACATGCTGCGACCTTTCAGCGAGATCTCGCCTCCCGTCACACTGGTGTATTGACGATCTGGATTTAGGTTACGAACGATGGTTTTGCCGTTTTTCTCTAGCGACTCTTGTAAGTCACCTTTCATCAAGCCTAACCAGTTGCGGTAAGCCAATGCTTTGTCTTCACCATCAACCGCAGCTACCGAGTCTTCGCAATCCATAATGGTGGTGAGAGCCGATTCTACCAACACATCTTTAATACCAGCCACATCAACGCTACCAATCGGTGCGCTCGGGTCAATTTGAATTTCGATATGGAGATTATTGTGCTTAAGCAGAATGCTTGAAGGTGCACTTGCATCACCTTGGTAACCAATGAACTGGTTGCGATCGATTAGAGTGACTTCTTCGCCGTTGTCTAAGGTCGCTGTCAGTGTATTACCAATGCTGACGTTGCTGATGCTGTATTTAGTCACGTCTTTATGGGAAACACCGTTTAACGGTGCAGCGTCATCAAGGAAACCTCGAGCGTAGCTCACCACTTTAGCACCGCGTACCGGGTTAAAGCTTCCTCCCTTTTCCGCACCGTCACTTTCACTGATGACATCGGTTCCGTAGAGCGCATCGTATAAACTGCCCCAACGTGCGTTGGCCGCGTTAAGTGCAAAACGTGCATTCATAATAGGTACAACAAGCTGCGGACCCGCTTGTGTTGCAATTTCAGGCTCAACGCTGGCGGTCGTTACTTGAAAGTCATCGCCCTCAGGAACTAGGTAGCCAATCTGTTGCAAGAACTGTTTGTATTCTGCCGCATCTAGCGTTTGTCCCGCACGCTCTTGGTGCCAAACGTCAATTTGATGTTGAAGATCGTCACGCTTGATAAGCAGTGCGCGGTTCTTGGGAGCTAAGTCTTCAAGGATAGTTGCAAATGATTGCCAAAAGTCTTCAGCGACAATGCCTGTTCCAGGAATTACCTGCTCATTAATTAATTGGTAGAGGGTGCTATCAATGTTCAAGCTTCCCTGTTGAATACGACTGCTCATAAAATCTCTCTCAAACTAACTGATGACTACTCATTAAATCTACGTAACTGGCTTAAATTCACGTTACTAGCTCAAATTTACGTTACTAGATTAAACTTACGCAACGGACATAAATTTAGCTAATTTATGCCAGTTATACTGGATATTCACAAAAGAAATACCCTACAAACTGTGTTATTCCGTAACGCCACTCTCGATTTCATTAGCGACACTTTTAATCAAGCGACGCATCCACTGATGGTCGGGATTGGTTTGTAACAATGGACTCCACGCCATCTTCACCTCAAAGGGTTCAATCGCAAATGGCGCAGGCTTGATCAACAATCTAGGGTTATTGCGCTGCAGTTGAGCCGCTTTGGTTGGAATGGTCAGGATCAGATTCTTTTGTTGTGCGAAGAGAATCGCCGACAAATAGTGTCGAGTAAACACCGTGATATTGCGCGTTTTACCAATACGCATTAATGCTTCATCTATCCAACCGAGCTTTTGCGCTTCGCTTGGGTTGATCCCAACTCCAGTTCCCATTCCGGTCTTACTTACCCAGATATGTTGCGCCTTTAGATAAGACAAAATATCGAAGTTGTCGGCTATTGGGTTATCACAACTAAATAGGCAAGAAAACCCGTCGTGCCAAAGGCTCATCTGGTGGAACGACTGTGGAATATCGTCAAATCGATTGATAATTATATCAACGGTACCTTGCTCTACATCCTGATAACTCACGTCACTTGGCGTCATGATATCCAGTCGTATTTTCGGCGCGATCTCGCTTAACCTTTTCAGAAGGGGTTGAATAATGGTCGACTCAGCATAGTCACTCGCCATGATACGAAACACGCGTTCACTGTCTTCTGCATTAAATTCCGTGGTCGGCTGCAGTGTCTTCTCTACATTAACCAAGATGTTTCGAATCAGTGGCTGCAACTTATGTGCTCGTTCGGTCGGTATCATCCCTTCACTGGTTCTCACCAATAGCGGATCTTCAAACAGATCACGCAATCGGCGTAGGCCATTACTCATGGCTGGCTGAGTAATACCCAGCTGATTTGCTGCACGCGTTACGTTTCTTTCACGTAGTAACATGTCTAAATACACAAGTAAATTAAGGTCTACACGAGCAATATTCATAAGAAAAATACCGAATATAATAACTATAAATTAACAAAATTATCACATACATGGTTATTCTTTGTCCATGGTTAGATTTAATCCAAATCAAATGACCTCGCCAAATTGGCCAACATGTCCACGTGAAACTAAGGAATAGTTATGTCGCAAATTACACAAGATATCGAAAAGATTGAAGTTGCAAAAAGCGCTGCTGGTGCTCCATGGGATGCAATTAACCCTGAATCTGCAGCCCGTATGCGAGCTCAAAACAAATTCAAAACAGGTCTGGATATTGCGCAATACACGGCAGATATTATGCGTGCAGACATGGCGGCTTACGACGAAGATAGCTCTCAATACACTCAGTCTCTGGGTTGCTGGCATGGTTTCATCGGCCAACAAAAACTGATTTCTATTAAAAAGCACTTTGATGGCAAGACAGACCGTCGTTACCTATACCTTTCAGGTTGGATGGTCGCGGCACTTCGCTCTGACTTCGGTCCACTTCCAGACCAATCAATGCATGAGAAAACCTCGGTTGCAGGCCTAGTAGAAGAGCTATACACCTTCCTACGCCAAGCAGATGCTCGTGAACTAGGTGGTTTGTTCCGTCAGCTAGACGCGGCACGTGAAGCTGGCGATGTGAATCTACAAGACCGAATCCAAGACAAAATCGACAACCACGTAACACACGTAGTGCCAATCATTGCCGATATCGATGCTGGTTTCGGTAACGCAGAAGCGACTTACCTAATGGCTAAGCAGATGATTGAAGCGGGCGCATGTTGTCTACAAATCGAAAACCAAGTAGCCGATGAGAAGCAATGTGGTCACCAAGACGGCAAAGTAACGGTTCCTCATGCTGACTTCCACGCAAAACTTCGCGCACTTCGTTACGCTTTCCTTGAACTAGGCATCGACAACGGCGTTATTGTTGCTCGTACCGATTCACAAGGTGCAGGTCTAACAAAAGAAATCGCAGTAGTTAAAGAACCTGGCGACCAAGGTGATATCTACAACTCATACCTAGATGTTGAAGAGATCGATGTTACAGATATGGCTGAAGGTGATGTTTGCTTCAACCGCGACGGCAAGCTAGTTCGACCTAAGCGTTTGCCTTCAGGCTTATACCAATTCCGCGAAGGTACAGGCGAAGACCGCTGTGTATTCGACTGTATTGAAGCAATCAACGCGGGTGCTGACCTTCTTTGGATTGAAACTGAGAAACCACACATTGGTCAAATCAAAGAGATGATGGATGGCGTACGTGAAGTTCACCCTAACGCTAAACTGGTATACAACAACTCTCCATCATTCAACTGGACGCTAAACTTCCGTCAACAAGCATACGATGCATTGGCAGCAGAAGGTAAAGATGTATCAGCTTACGACCGTGCAAACCTAATGAGTGCGGAATACGACGAAACGGAACTGTCTGCAAGCGCTGACGAGAAGATTCGCACATTCCAAGCCGATGCATCACGTGAAGCGGGTATTTTCCACCACTTGATTACACTACCTACATATCACACCGCAGCGCTGTCTACTGACAACCTTGCGAAAGAGTACTTCGGTGACCAAGGCATGTTGGGCTACGTTGCGAATGTTCAACGTAAAGAAATCCGTCAAGGTATTGCATGTGTTAAACACCAAAACATGTCTGGTTCAGACATGGGTGATGACCACAAAGAGTACTTTGCTGGTGAGAATGCACTAAAAGCAGCAGGTGAAGCGAATACATCGAATCAATTTGATTAATCGCTAGCACTTTTGATTAGTCGCTAAGACTAAAGCCTCCCCCGCCCTTCTCTCTTACTTAGGTAAGATCCGGGGGAAGGCTTTGAGATAAAGCTACTACTGCCAGCTTTATCTCAAAGCCTCAGATTTGTGTTCCACACCACGGTTAACCAAACAACTTCTGTTTAAGCTAACTGTATCCATATTTGTTCAGATTCATATTTGTTCAGATTCATATTTGTTGAGATTCTTATTTTTTGAGAGTGCCTATGACTTCAATACCGACACACCTACAAGATGCAAAAACACTGTTATCAGAAAATGGTTTCGCAACGGGTGATACTTGGTATCACGGCACATCTTCAGCTTTACTCGCGTCTATTCAAGGTCAAGGGCTAAAGCGCTCTGGAGACAAATCGCTCAATGAAGCCGCTTTAAAAACCATGGCAACGATTGGCAATAACTACACAGAATCCGTTGAACCAGTGTTTCTCACCCAGAGCAAAGAACTGGCGTATTACTGGGCTCAGCAAACCATTCGCGAGCGCAGCACTCGTTTTGAGGGTGAAGAACAACCTATCGTGTTAGCCGTCAATCTATCTGACAAGCAACAAGCAAAAGTCAGACCGGACGTTGGCGCAATGAGCCTATTGATGATGAGTGTTGGCGAGCAATTCATGACTCACTTGACTGAGATCTATCAAGAGAACGACATTGCAGGCCCCGACATTGAGCTTCGCACAGCCGATCGCATGGACTATCTGAATAAACTTGGGATGGCCTACATTGATGAAGACATCAGCCGAGCTTGTGTTCAAGAGTTATCGGAACCCGCATTGGCAAACTAGTAACGTTTAAAAACGCCTCTAAGTAGAATAAAAATGGCTCCTAATTAGGAGCCATTTTTTATGTGCGAAGTTATTTACATGCTAGTTAATCAATAGACCTGTTAATTTATGGACCAGTAATCTATAGACACAGACGACCTTGCTGTGCAGGTTGCGTCATTTCAATGTCACCTTGTAGCGAGCGATACACAACGGTATTCCACACTTCACCATTATCCATTTCAAACTCGATAGCATAGTTCAAACCCGCGACAACCTGAGTTCGAACACTCAAGATCTGTTTGAGCTTAGCAGAGGTGTTCATTTGGCCAAGAACGACGTCTAACGCTTGCTTAGCTTGTGGTGTGATATCACTTTGCGACCAACCACCCGTCAGATTTTTAGTGCTACAAATCGGATTCGCATTCTCTTGTGATTGAACTGGAACCTCAGATTTCTGACTGCATCCTGCTAACACAGCGACACTAAGCAAGGTTGCTACTCCAAGTAATGATGTTAATCGTACTTTCTTCATAAATTCTCTCTACCTCTGTCATTCACGAGGCGTTACCCACAATGATGTTTCATATGCAGACAAGCTTAAACCTCGAATGTCATCACTTCATCAGAAATTATGCTGTAGCGCTCCCCTAAACACAGAACACTGTCAGAAAAACAAAGCCGAGCACTCATGCTCAGCTTTTTATCTCAATGGCTTAAATATCATTGATGATAAAAAGCCATTGAGGTTAGTGTCTTAATGAAAGTACACCAACATCTCGACATCATCCCCTTGTTGTTCAGCACTAAGTAAGAAGTGCACATAGCCTTCTTCTGTTACAGGGATTTGTAGGTACTCATTGCTACCACGGTAATCAGACGCATAGTCATGTTGCCCTGCCGTTGGCCAATATGAGTGACTGGCGAACAGATCAACGTTGCCTCGATTTGGTTGCTCAGTATTCTTATCGTTCAACCACACTCGAACCTCTTGTACGCCCTGTGGTACATAGACTGCTGCATAACGTCGTTGGTGCACGGTCAATACTTGAGCCTGACCGGATTCCAATACTACAGGCGTTAAATCATCTTGTTCTTGTGTTGGTGGTATTGGCGTTTCTGTTTCTAGCGAAGCCAACAGTGCCACATCATTGAAATCGGTACGCCCCGCAATACTCATGTAGTAGCGTCCCGGTTTGATATAACCTGATGCCTCTGGTTCAAACGTCACATGCTCATTGCTGCCATTACCATATTGGCTGAATTCAAAATCATAGTAATGCGCCTGTTTGTTGTAACTCACGTAGAGGTCAGCATCACCTTGGCTTTGTCCTAGAGCATTACCTTCAATAGAAACCTCGAAATGCTTGGTGTTTTCTGGCACATCAACATAAAACAACTGTTCGCTATACGCCTCTCCGCTCAGCACCACGCTTTGGTTCGCGACAAGCACCGTGAACTTCTCGGTGGAATCAGTTGGCTCTCCTGGGTTTGGTATTTCACGCTCGGTTGAGACAGATTCTAACCAACGCTCAAACTCACCATTGTATTGTTGCCCAAACACTTTCACTTGCTGCGCCCATTCGGCAAACTGACCAGAACGAGACAATGCCAATAAGCTTTCAACATCTTGCGGGTGTTCTTCCATCATAAAGCGCACCGCTAAGTAACCCCATCGGTAGATACGATTAGAATCGTGGGAGTAAGTGGTCGCAAACACATCCGACAAACTCATTTTTCCACTAGCAATCAAATTAATCGCGGCATCGTAGCCTTGCTGGTAATGCATGAACTCGGCAAAACCTTCTAGCCACCACACCACATAACCATGAGCCAAATTGTCACTAAAGGAACCATACTGGTTAAAGCGCGCATCGAGATAGTGAGTATATTCATGCTCTAAATTGAGAATAGAAAGGTCATCGCCATTGGCGTAACGGTAAGCAACGAAACGTGCCACGTTACCCACTTCAGCAGGGTTTCCTTCTAAATACTGACCGCCGTTATCGGTGGTGTTTCCAAACAAGAATGCAGAGTAATCGGTGTAGCTGCCTTTACTGCCAAATACCGCCACTTCAACGCGGTTGTTGTTATCGTTGGCGACAGGTTGTTGGCCCGTATTCGCCACTTGATGAAACTGTGCTTCTTTGGCCGCCAACACATCACACGCTTCAATGGCTTGTGACGCACTCAAGTCTTGAGATCGAATAATGGCAGGCCCTTGGCATTCATGACGATTAGGTAGAACACGCATCGCTAAATCACGTTTTGCTTGCTCAAGATCCAATCCGTTTAAGCCTTCAGGAGCGTAATACCCCATCATCTCAACCGCTGCTAACCAAAGTTTGTCGTGCTCACTGCCAAGCGGGTTTTGTGCCATCACTTGCTGCATAACTCGCAACGCTTTGTCTTTAGTTTCTTTGTTTGGGCTTGCAAGCAAGCGACCTGTTTCACGGACTGCGTTATAAACAAGAAAGCCGGCATCAGTATCCAGTGCCCATGAGTTATCACGAGCGAACGCTGCAAGTGTATCGATATGCTGGGTATGACTCGCCATATAATCGTAAAAATCATCTCTAGCCGCGTGACCAGCCATTGCTCGAAACAGATTGTTTAGCCCGTCGACCCATTGTGAGTCTTGCGCGGTCTCTCTATTGAAATGACTCAGTGCCGCAAGTTGTGCATCCATTGTGAATGGCAGTTGCTTTACGTTATCAACCATTAGCGTCAGGCTTTTCATTGCGCCAACTTGTTCACGACCTTGGTCTAGCGCATTAGGATTAGTAAGGAAGGCAATGGTTGACTGAGCAAACCGCTGGCTCAACGCTTCACTGAAGTCTTGTGCTTGCGCGTTATAGCGAACGTAATAAGCCGCACGAACAAACTCACCAAGGTTTTCTAGCCTGCGAGCTTGTTCAGGTTCGCCTCGATAACGGGCAATTTCTAGGTTCAGCGTAAATTGAATGAGACTTAAGCTCGCTTCGCTGTAGATATTGTTCAATGAACTTTCATCTGCCGAGAACCAAGCGCTATAACAAGCGTTCTCTGCTGCTGAAACTGAAGAAGCGGGATCAGATGCCTGTTGAAGATCAGCAACATCACATTGATTTTCAGCAAAAGAAAAGCTAGAAACACTGGCGATCATGCAAGCAAGCGCCAAACGATGACGTGGGAATAAACGGGGATGAGACATACGACACTCATTAGTTAATTGTATATTTAGGGTCGCCGTTATATTCCTTACAACTAGCAAGGTGAATTTACTTGCATATTATTTATGAGATTGGTTCAAAAAAATAGATATTTTTCGTTATTTTATAAATTCAAAAGTTTATGCTCAACTTAACTACGACTTGGATTGAAAATGGAACCATCCAACATAAACTATTGATAATGATGTATTTTACTCTCTCTTAAATTGATTCAGACATGACAAAGCTTTGTTGTTAAGGGTGAGCGCAAGTAGTAAAATCTCGCTAGATTATGCAACTTACCTCTCATATCAAGGACACAAGTAAAGTTACGATTGGCTCGATCAAAGTACGTAACTTCAAAATATACCTAAAATCATTGTCCTGTAGATAGTGCAGATCAAATAAAAATAATTATATAAACCTAGGCTAGGTTCGGTTAATCAAATGAAAATAACGTCGTCTTTAGGCTCACTGTTGGCTAACAGTCTGTCTATCGAAATAAAACAGCGAGCGCTGATAGAGCTCGTCATCAATACTTATCAGCCACAAGAGCGCACTGCTCTTTTCCAAAGCGTGACTGAATATCGTAGAAGCCAATTAGAATTGCTTTTCCCTGAGCATCAAAACAAAAGCTATTCGGTATTGTTTGAGGTGATAGACTACCGCGATCTGATTCTGCGCTATCCAACTACACTATCTACAGAGGTTGCTCTTCTAGAGCAGGCCGTAGGCCAGTGCTACATGCATTGGTTAGATTTTTGGTGCGAATGTGAAATTGCCGCAATCAAAGCAAAATCACCATTGAACACCAAGTCCCCTTCTCCTGTCGATCTGCCCATTAAAGATAGTGCCTACTACGGTGCAATCGTTGAACACATCGAAGATGCTCAACTTGTAGTGCAAACGCCCTGTCACCCACAAGGAATGTCAATCAGCGATGCCATCGCCTTAAGTAATCTTGAGGTATTCATCAAGGGCGAGGAATGGTTTGAGATGCTGCCTTTGTTACACCTTTCTCAGTCAGGTAAGCATTTTATTCTACTCAAACATCCAGTTGATGAAGCCTTTCCGACACTGGTTTCCTCTGCGCTGATTCAAGACTGGTCTAAGAATGACACTTGGCTAAGTTACGCACCGCCGTTCAGCAATGAACAATGGCACTACTGTTTATCCAATCACGGTTACGACGAGCTGGCGAAGCTACAACTGTTCACACCGCCTACACTGTCAAAGTGTTACTCTCTGCCAGAATTTGACCAGCAATTCCAGTTACAATTGTCTGCTAAACACGCCCTATGTGAAGTACTGCGCCTGACAGTCAGTGGCAAGACTCAACAAAAGCTCTATTTCCTCTATCTTGCTCAAAAAAAGATGCTTAGTTTACTGTATCAAACAGGCTATAAAATGGGCTTCACCATTATAGACCAACCTTTGATACTCAATTTTTACAAAGCAATCGGACCAAAAGCATATTTACAACTAGGGGCTTGTGACCTGAACGGAAATAACTTACAGACTTACCGCGGGCTATGGAATATTGAACTGATGCTTAAAGCATTCGGTCGCGTAAACTTTCATGACTATAGGCGCTGTCTTCGTGAAAATAAAAACACAGCATGGTAGAAAATAATGAACATGTTTGATTTCGGACTAGAGGCAATAGTCTATGCGAAAGCAATCACACTGCTTGCAACTGTAGCCATCGTCGTGATGTGGTTACTCTACTACTGCTATCGCCTTAGACAAAAGAACAAAGTTATTTTTGGAACACACCATGCCCCTTACATCGCGTATTCCATCTGTATTGTTGCGTGGATCTGCAGTAACGCCTACTTCCATACCGACTTATTACCAGAGCTTGGAGCCTCAGCCGCCGTATACGCAGCAAAATTGGCCAACCTAGCCTCTTTCTGTGCGTTTGCCTTTGCCTATTACTTCTCGTGTAAACTCGCAGCCGAACAACGTAATAGTAAGGTTCACCCGTGGCAACAGGCAATTTTTGTCACACTGACTGTCTATTCCTTCTTTATCAATTTAAGCCCGGGATTAACCGTTGAACATGTCACGATTGCTGGCCCAAGCGAGTTCGTGATTGAGTTTGGCCCGTACACGCCGTACTTTTTTACAGGAGTAATAAGCTTAATTATCCTGACGCTACTCAACCTCCTGGCCATGCGCGCCAACAGTAGCAAGTTAATATTAGCCAAAACCAACTACATGATTACAGGCATTTTGGTTTTCATGCTATCTACTGCAACAGTTCATATTGGTATTGCCTATTTCATCCGCGACTTCTCACTCACTTGGCTGCCACCCGCCTTGTCGATCAGTGAGATGTTGTTCGTTGGCTATGCTCTACTGACCTCTCGCTTCTATAGCGTGAAATACCTTGCGTACATGAGCTTAAATACGTTGTTGGTGTGTGCAATTTTGGTGATACCTTTTGGCGCGATATTTATCCCACTGACAGACGATAACCAATGGCTCATTGCTATCCCGATCTGCGCGGTTATCGGCATCACTTGGCATTTACTCTACAAACGTGTGAGCGACTACGCCTCCTTCTTTATCTACGGAAACAAGAAAACGCCAGTACAACAGATCCTCGCGCTAGAAGAGGATTTTAAGCTATCAATTGATGATGCAATGCGTCGTTTGGGTAGCCTACTGCAAATTCCAGAAGATAAGCTACGTCTAGTGAACAGCAACTACAACGAAACCTTCTACGAAGATTATCTGTCTACTAACAAGTCCGTTTTAGTGTTCGATGAGTTGTCTCAGGAGCTTGATTACACCGCACCAGCCAAGCGCTCAATCAAAGCCCTGTATGACAAAATGAGCTCCAACGATACCGCTTTGGTGATGCCTCTATTCGGCCAGGGTAAATCGGTCACGCACTTGTTAGTATCGTCACACAAGAGCAACGATCAGATGTTCTCTAACGAAGAGATCTCTGCCCTGCAAACCTTGTTAACTCGAGTACAAAGCACTATCGAAGCCGATAGACGCATCCGCCAAAGCCGTGCCCTTGCTAACTCAATCGCTCATGAAATGCGTAACCCACTGGCTCAAGTGCAATTGCAATTTGAACTATTAAAACAGCACATTGATAATCAAGCACCAGCGAAACAGATCCTACTTGATATTGAGAACGGCCAAGCTGCGATTCAACGTGGTCGACAGCTGATTGATATCATCTTGCGAGAAGTCAGTGATAGCTCACCCGAGCATGGACCAATCACCATGACCTCTATCCACAAAGCCGTGGATCAAGCCGTCAGCCATTATGGCTTTGAGAACGAGAAGATCATTGAGCGAATTCGTTTACCACAACATGCTGATTTTGTGGCAAAACTGAATGAAACCCTATTCAACTTCGTTATTTTCAACCTGATACGTAACGCGATCTACTACTTTGACTCTTATCCAGACAGCCAAATTGAGATCAGCACCAAAACTGGGGCTTACGAGAACGTCCTCACATTCCGTGATACTGGCCCCGGCATTGACGAAGCCATCGTTCATAAGATCTTTGATGACTTCTTCTCTTACCAAAAAAGCGGTGGTAGTGGTTTAGGTTTAGGCTACTGCCAACGTGTGATGCGTTCATTTGGTGGCAAAGTTGAATGCCATTCCAAACTTGGTGAGTTTACTGAGTTCCACCTGTACTTCCCTGTTGTGCCCAATGCACCCAAAGCAGACGCGCTTCGTACGCCTTACTTCAATGATTGGAAAAGTAATCAAACCGCAACTGAAAACAAAACCAACGTAGAAGCGAAGCCAGATAACCAAGCGGCAACGCAAAATTCAGAACCAACAAGCACGCTAACCCCAGGGAATCATTTGGCTCCAACCGTACTGATCGTCGATGATAAAGAAGTACAACGCACGCTTGTTCAAATGTACTTGAGTCGACTTGGCGTCAATAGCTTGCAAGCCAAAAACGGTGAGAATGCCGTCGAACTGTTCAAAACACACAAGGTCGATTTGATCTTAATGGACGTACAAATGCCGATAATGAATGGTTTTGACGCAAGCCAGATCATCAAGGCACGCTCTCCTCAAACGCCAATTATTGCTTTGTCTGGCGAATCAGGACAACACGAGTTAGATATGATCAGCAAGTTGATGGATGGTCGCCTAGAGAAGCCAACCTCTTTGAAGGCACTGCAACACGTTCTGGACAACTGGCTAGAGAAAGGCTGGGCGTCAAGCGCTTCCAAAGAAACAGAAAGTGAATAACTGGCTACGGTAAAGCGGAGCAATGGTTAAACAAATCAATGGTTAAATAGTTAAATAGTTAAATAGTTAAATAGTTAAATAGTTAATAAAAAATGCCCTCAAGAGATGTATTGAGTGCATTTTTTTGGTCAACTCATTGAATCAATTAAAAACAATCACAGTTAAAGCTTACTGATGGTTGGCTTCAACCATCGCCGTTTCGATCAAATCCAGTAACCATTTGTATTTGGCAGAATGTTGGTTTTTCTTATGAAGATAGGCAAATACCTCCATTTTCTCTGCATCTTCTTCTAATCCTTCAATCACAATCGAGCGCAATACTCCCTTGTGCTGTTCGATCACCGGAGGCATGCAGGGTGCGATCATATTGGAATGCTTAATCGTTTCTATTAACCCAACAACTGACGTCGTTCGAAGCGCCATATTAATCGATTTACCTTGGCTTAAAACTTCTTCTTCCAATCGCGAGTGTTTGTTTTGGTCGAAGTAAGCAAGATCAACATGCGCAAATGGAAAGGACAACAAATCATCTATCTGTGCTACATCCTCTTTAAAAGGATGGTCGACTCTTACTGCCAATACAAATTTTAGGGTCACGAGAGGCACGGCAATGATCTCGGCGGGCAGGTTTTCAGCTTCAAAGTGAATAACAAAATCAATCTCGTCACTCTTAAGTCTTTCCAGTGAATCTTGGGAGCTAGTATGACTAATCAACCTCGAAAGTGGACTTTCATCTGAGAGTTGATGAAACAGAGAGGGTGTTAACCAAGGCAAAAGATGCGGGTTCGCCTCTATCTTAAAGTCTTCGCTTAGTTCGGCAGGAGTAAACTGTTTACCCTCTTCTATCGCCGTGACCAACCCGTCCAATAATGGAAAAACACGTCGATACAGTTCATCAGAATAAGGCGTCGGGAGAAACTGCTTATTGGACAAAACAAATAGTTCTTCACCTAACGATTCCTTAAGCTTTTTGACGCTTTGGCTTACCGCTGGTGTCGAGACAAACAGCTTTTCAGCTGCTTTGCGCAAGCTTTTTTCCTGATATACCACCACAAACACTTTCAATAAGTTCAAATCGACATTATTCAGTTTCATACCCAAACCATAAACCAATACTTAACGAATGGTCAAGTTTATATGAATTAACTTAACGATGTCCACTTTGTATAGTTACCTCACCTTCACGCAGTACACGGATGTAGTGAGATAAATTTATGAGGCATCTATGTTATTACAACGTTCAATCCTTTCTCTAACTCCTTTGTTTCTGGTGAGTGTCGCGTTCGCGGAAGAAGCCGAAATTCAAGATATGTCAGACCCGTTAGCCGTCTATACACAAGGTGGCTTCGGTTACACAGACAAAGGCTTAAACCTGAAAATCGGGCAAACCTATGACACTGGTAGCGATACGACCATGGGTATGAATGTCTTCGAAGTCAAAGGCATCGCTGGTGAAGCCATTGGTTGGAATAACCGAGGCGCAGATGACAGTATCGATTCGATTCGTTTCAGAAACTTCGGCGTAGACTTAACCAATGGCCGAGGTACACAAGTCGATATGTCTTGGGATTTCGATAGTAATCAAGGTAGTGCGTCATACAGCTTTATACAGGCTCTTCCACAAATGGGCATGTTTAATTTCTATCCGCTTGCGGGTGTCGGTGTTGCTGCAGGTGAAGAGTTGGTAGAAGGCTCTGGAGGTAACCTCGACGCAGATCAACTTCGCGACCGCTACAACATGCACGGTACCTTTTACGTGGCGGGTATGTACGCAAAAATGCAACTTACCGACAAGATTTGGTTGAACTATAACCCTATGTATTTAGGCACAATGTCTGGTTCATCAACGTTCAAAGATTATGGATTCGAGGGCAGTGATTCTGTACTCGCACATGAGTTTGCTGCGAGCTACCAGATTAACCCAAGGGCGAACGTTCGTTATTTTGCAAACTGGACAGAAAACACCAGTATCGAAGACGGTGATCACCGCATCGAATTTAACTATCAGTTTTAAGCAGTCACTTTCTGCTTGGATGAGCTCTTTCAGTTTGAACCAATGATTTCGGTTCGACGAGCCATTCCCGTTTTGACGAATAATTTTGAGTTTTTGAGGACACATTATGAATATGATATCTAAAGCCTTTGTCGGTAGTTTCACTTGCCCATTACGCTCAGCTGCCATGCTAGTTTCTGTAACAGCCTTGTTTTCAGCCACAGCGATAGCAGGCAACGGTGATGCGACAGAAACGATCCAAACGCGAGCAGGTGACTTTACTTTCGAAACAGACTTTCTTCATGGCATTCCAACACAAGAAAGCTCAGCAAAACTGTTTGAACTGATGGACTATCAACGCGCGTCACAAGCTTACATTTGGTCCGTGCCTTTGGTGTCAAACTACGCATGGAAACAAGCCTATGCCGACATGGGTGCAGAGGATGGTCAAATTACTTATGTTGAGTCTCATGAATCTAAGCTAGGAGGCTTAACTTACAACACCTCTACGCCTTACGCGATTACTTGGTTTAACGTAGAAAAAGAGCCCGTTATTATAGAAATCCCCACAAATGAACTGCGCGGCGCAGTACACACCATGTGGCAAATCGGTATTTCTCAGATGACTGAGCCGGGCGTCTACGTGGTAAAAGCCAAAGGGTCTGAAACACCGAGCAACCTGCCAAAAGGCGCTAAGGTTTTTGAGTCAGACACCAACTATGTTTTCTTGGGTGTTCGCTTAATGGCAGATTCAGACCAACAACGTATGAAAGACTTAGAAGCATTAAAAATTACTGACCTTAACGGCAAGCCACTGAGCGATAACGGCGTGAACTTCCCTGAGCGTGGTGAAGATGCTAAGCACCCACGTGGTATGGCATTTTGGGAGACGTTGAATGAAGCGATCCAAGCCGAACCGGTGGCAGAGCGCGATCGTATGATGCACGACATGTTACGCCCACTAGGTATTGAAAAAGGCAAAGCATTTACTCCATCAGCTCAGCAGCGTGACATCTTAGAACAAGCTGTAATCATGGGTGAAGCTATGGTCAAAAACATCGATTTCAACAAAACAGAACGTCTACCACATGCGGCTTACGGTAAAGAAGGGAATTCGTGGGAAGTCGCAACGGCTTCAACACCAAACCAAGACCGTCACTATGGTATGGACCTCGATGGACGTGCAGCTTGGTTTTATGAAGCCGTCACTAACGACATCGCAATGCATGGATTTGAGAACGGCGGTTGGGGACAGATCTACCTAGACAACTACCGTGACGACAATGGCAAAGGGCTAAATGGCAGTAACCACTATACTTTGACGCTAGATGGAGATGTAAATTTCGCCGATTTGTTCTGGACAATTACTGTCTACAACGTAGAGAACCGCGCCATCATCGACAACGATATTGAACGTGCCGACGTGGGTTCAAATATCGAAGGAACAGTTAAAGATGCGCAAGGTAATTACACGTTCCACTTCTCGCCAACTAAGCCTGCTGGTGTAAATGAAGCGAATTGGGTGCAAACCCGAGAAGATGAAAACTGGTTTGTTTACTTCCGCGCTTACTCACCAAGTAAAGCGTTTGTAGCGCAGCAGCCAGAAACCTTACTGCCTAACTTTAAGCGTGTGGACTGATCATCTAGAGCGAATCACAGATCATTTATCTATGCGTCTAAAAACTAATACCAATTCCATTAA
>NZ_CAWNBB010000072.1:0-3075 GCF_963872585.1 Vibrio sp. 10N.222.47.A9
TGAATTACGCAACAAAGCCCCAGCAGTCACATGAATTGAATGATACATAGCAAAAACCTATTAACTTTCTTAGCACTTTGAGAAAGGTGTCTAACCTGTGCCTTTTGTCCGATATAAAACATTGTTCTACGTTTCAGCTCGATCTATACTGTTTTTATATACAGTTATTTTAGGCTTTATTATGTCTAGCCGCAATTTAAAAGATGGCTCTACCAAACCTTGGATCTGTGAATGTTATCCGAACGGACGATCGGGAAAGCGTGTTCGTAAAAAGTTCGCGACTAAGGGGGAAGCCAAGGCTTTTGAGCTTCACACAATGAAAGAGATTGACGATAAGCCCTGGATGGGTGACAAGCCGGATCACCGCAGGCTTTCTCAACTTATTGAGCTTTGGTACTCACACTATGGTGTAACCCTTACCAAAGGTAATGTCATTCATAGTAAGTTTCTAAGAATGGCTAACGCGATGGGTAACCCTGTAGCGACCGTTTTCGTTGCTAAAACATACTCTGAATTCAGAAGTAACAGAATGAGTGGAAAAATTAGCTTTGTTGATGCGCGCTGGCAAAAAGGGGCACCTAGTATCGCAACGCTAAATTCAGAACTCGCGCGCTTCAAGGCTATGTTTGCTAAATTGAAAGAAATTGGAGAATGGAAAGGACCGAACCCTTTGGAAGAAGTGAAGCCATTTAAAGATCACGAACGCACTATGTCTTTTCTTCATAAAGAGCACATTACTTTGTTACTTGAGCATGTGTCTAAACACAGCCGAACAGATATGCAGAAAATAGTGAAGCTATGCCTAGCCACTGGAGCTCGCTGGAATGAAGCTGCTCAGCTGAAAGGCGCTCAGTTAAGCAAATATAAGGTTACGTTCACCAACACCAAGACTAAGAAGAATCGCTCTGTACCCATCTCTGAAGGGCTTTACAACGAGATATACAAACCAACATCAGGAAAGCTATTTGAAGAGTGCTATACGCCTTTCTGCTACATATTAAAGAATAAACTGGGCATCATCCTGCCCTCAGGGCAAGCTTCTCATGTTTTGCGTCATTCGTTCGCAAGTCACTTTATGATGAATGGCGGCAATATTTTAGTGCTAAGGGACATTCTAGGCCACGCAGATATCAGCATGACAATGCGCTATGCCCACTTCGCACCTGATCACCTATCTGAAGCAATTATCCATAACCCTCTTTCTAACCTGTAACCTGTCGCCACAAAATTTTTTGCTCGGCTGTCGCCACTTTGTCGCCACTTGCCAAATTTCAGGTAAAAAAAGAGCCACTCTAAAGTGGCTCAATTCTTAAAATTTTAAACAAGCGTTTTAAACGTTACTCGCGACCGAATACGTTATTCTCTTGCTCTTGTACACGGATGAAAGTCGTACGCTTAGTTAGCTCTTTAAGCTTTGCTGCGCCTACGTATGTACAAGTTGAACGTACACCACCAAGGATGTCAGAAATCGTGTAATGAACAGAACCACGGTATGGAAGTAAAACAGTTTTACCTTCCGCAGCACGGTACTTAGCAACACCACCTGAGTGCTTGTCCATAGCCGACTGAGATGACATTCCATAAAATTTCATGAATTGCTTACCGTCTTGCTCTACAACTTCGCCGCCTGACTCAGAGTGACCTGCTAGCATGCCGCCTAGCATTACGAAGTCAGCACCGCCGCCGAACGCTTTAGATACGTCACCCGCACATGAACAGCCACCGTCACCGATGATCATGCCGCCAAGGCCGTGTGCTGCGTCGCCACACTCGATGATTGCAGAAAGTTGAGGGTAACCTACGCCTGTTTTAACACGTGTAGTACAAACAGAACCAGGGCCGATACCAACCTTAACAATGTCTGCGCCAGCTAGAATTAGCTCTTCAACCATGTCACCCGTTACAACGTTACCCGCAGAGATAACTTTAGTCGGGAATTCAGCACGTACTTTCTGTACGAACTCAACAAGGTGCTCTGAGTAACCGTTAGCGATGTCAATACAGATAAATACAAACTCTTCGCTAAGAGCCATGATCTTCTTAACTTTCTCGAACTCAGCTTCAGATGTACCTGTTGATACAAATACGTTGTTCAGTGTTTTCTTGTCTGCTGTTTTAGCGAACTCAGCCCACTGCTCTACTGTGTAGTGCTTGTGTACTGCAGTCATAACACCGTGCTCTGCTAGAGCAGCTGCCATTTCAAAGCTTGCTACCGAATCCATGTTCGCTGCAATTACTGGAGTACCAGACCATTGACGACCGCTATGCTTGAATGTAAAATCGCGGGTTAATTCAACTTGAGAACGGCTTTTAAGGGTAGAACGCTTCGGACGGAAGAGTACATCTTTGAAACCTAACTTAAGTTCTTGTTCGATACGCATGGTGTTTTCCTTGATTCATAAAATTATGTGTCTCTCGCGAAATGCGTAGTAAAACCGTTGGCAGACGGGTTTACTTTTCTTCGGACACAAAAAAACCGGAGCGTTGGCAGACGCTCCGGTTTTCAGCATTATAGGTCGTGATTTAGTAACAGCAAGTATGATATTTCACTTTTTTTTATGCTATCCTCTCAAAGATTCCATATCCGCTAAAACTTCCTCAGTTACACTTTCCAACTAAATTCTTATTAATTAATAACTTAGCGAACCATTCGCGCAAACGCTGTTGGTTTATTGCGCAATCGTTTTCCTTCATATTTCACGTAATATCGCCCTCATAATGCAAATATGTGAAGAAAGTGCCTCGAAATCACATAAAAACCACACTTTTCTCCAACAAAAAAATGCCTTTTTTCTTAAATAAATTCGATTTTTTTCCAATTTTTATCTGTTTTTGACCAAATAGGGCAATCTCGTGACGTTTCTGTTTTGCGGTCACTTGGAAAAGTAGAGTGATAACGACTCAATCTAGAGACCAATATTCACTTGGGTTTGAGAGTCGAGCCCTCGCACTCCATTAAATGATACTTCCAAGCTCGGACTTTATAAATCCAACCTCTATTCACCCATAGCATTACCGTTCCAAAAGCACGTTTCGTGGCTTCTCGGTTGTTCATGTAATACCAATTCCATTAAA
>NZ_CAWNBB010000073.1:0-1092 GCF_963872585.1 Vibrio sp. 10N.222.47.A9
ATACCAATTCCATTAATTAACTTACCAATCGAGTCCAATCTCTAAAGCAGAGGGATTGGACTCTGCGTTTATCTTCACAAAAACTGTTCCAAGCATTGCATACTGAGTTCACTATATCGTTATAGTTTTCAAAACACCTATTCGCTAACTTGTATTGTCGAAGCCATTGCCAAACTTGTTCTATCGGGTTTAATTCTGGTGAATATGGCGGGATATGGATTATCGTGATGTTCTTAAAATGATTGGCTAAATGTGTTTGATGCCAGCTCGCTTGATCCATAATAACCACGGAATGTTTACCTCTAGGGGTCGCCGTTGAGATTAATTCAAGATGCTTCGTCATTGCTTCCATGTTGCTTAACGGTGAAACAATAGCTTCAGCTTCGCCTGTATTGATACAAACGGCTCCAAACAAATAAGCGTACTCAAATTGTTGCTGTTGAACGGCTCTAGGTCGAGTTCCTTTTTCTGCCCAAATCTTGGTTGTGGTATTGCGTTGACCAAATCTAGCTTCATCTTGAAACCAAACAAGCACTTCTTTTAAGTGGATATGCCCAGGGATCTTAAGGATCGTTTCTATTGGGAATTTTTTTAAAAGATTCTTGAGCTTCTTCTGATTGTTTTGGGTGCTTTGAACGTGTCGTTATCCAACTCAAATTAAGTTCATGCAGTAAGCGGTATACACCGGATGGCTGGTAAGATATATCAAATTCATCAAGGATGAATTGTGTGATGTCACTCCCTTGTAAGCGCCCACCCTCAGGTTTTATTGCATTTGAAGTGACGTATTCTTTAAGATGTTTTTTTTGCTCAATAGTGAGTCTGGAAGGTCTTCCTGTATGAGGTTTTTCTACTAACCCTTCAACACCAAAATCAAGATAGGCCTTGATCCATTTATTCACACTGAGACGACTGACTTTAAGAAATGACGCGATTTCAGTTCGATTTTTACCATCGATAAAGTGAGAGACCGCGAGTAATCTTAGCCTCAACCTCGCGTTGGAGGTTGCGCCGATAAGCTTTGATAAATCTGAGTTCATATAGGCTCCTTTCAGAGTCTATATTAGATCATGAATTTAATGGAATTGGTAT
>NZ_CAWNBB010000074.1:0-14754 GCF_963872585.1 Vibrio sp. 10N.222.47.A9
ATTTAATGGAATTGGTATAACGCACCATAGAACGAAACCCAAACGTGTCGATGACCACCGCGCCCACTATGTACCAATAGTACTCGGGCACAAATTCCAACGCTTTGAACCCTTCTTGAACATACTCAGCATAGTCTGGGATAAACGACAAGATCAGAGGAACAAACACCACCAAGAGAATGAACTCATCTTTAAGGCCGCGATCTTTGAGGCTCACCCTATCTAAATCGGCGGCCTGTTCATATCCAGACTGTAAACGCTTCACTTGAGCTTGGTGACGCTCTTGCTCGATCTCATCTTGTCGCTTGAGGGCATTCGCTTTATTGAGGCCGTGCTGCTTATAGGCATCAATGCCGCCAGTGATGAGGTTGGCGATGGCGCCTATCATGCGTAAACCCGTTTATCGAGTTCCACATGAGGCCCATCTTTAAAGCTGACCCAATCCCCACCCCAGACAATAGGCACATTCAGCTCTTTTGCCGCTTGTTTAAACGCCCAACTCACTTGTTCGTAATAACTAAAGCCCCACGTGACTTTGCTGTTTTCGTCATACACCACAAAATCAATCGCATGGCCTGACTGGTGCCGGCTTTTTTTACTGTAGCCATCGAGTTGGCTAGCGCCTTTTTTGAAGAGCGCATTTTGCTCTTCGGCCGTTCGCTTTCCCGAGGTAATGCCAAAATCAAACGGGGTTAACTCAATCGCCCTGCGAACCACGCGTTTGAGATCGCCATGAACCCCAATCATGCGAGACTCGCTTCTTGCTGATAACGCAAACTGATTGAGTGCTTTATCGACGGTTTTTCTGTTCATGAAATACACTCCTAGTAAAGTGAAGAGCACAACGAGCGCACTCAACTTTTTAATGGTCATTATTCGAAATCCGGTAACTGGGTCACGAGTAAGGCTCTGGCTGTCTCACGCTTGGAGAGAACCTCTTGGGGGACGTCCGCACCGGTTTCTACTTGGCGTACTAAGTAAAAATCGGTCGCTTCGAGGTATTGCTTTGCAAGCTGTTGGCGAGCGTAGCTCCTATTTTTCCGTGCAATCGCATCATTAAGCACCACCTCTCCATCTTGAATAAGGTAGTCATCTAAGTTGCTCAATACGTCGTCGGTTAGCTCAATATCAAGCGTTTCACAATCCTCTCTAGGCTGCGGCGCATTCACGGAGGCAATGAGTCCCAAACGATTAACTTGTACTTTCATTGAATGAAACCTCACCGTGCTTAGTGACCGAAACATCGAACCCTGAGCCCATTTCTACTTTTATTTTTGTTGTTCCTTTGGGCGCAACAATCGTGTGGATTGGGGAGGTTCTAGCGTTTGAGAACCCTAGCGTGTATGTGGCTTGTTGTACTCTTAAAATTCTATTGTCATCGGTGAGAGCCGTAATGCTATACCGTAGGTAATGTCTAAATGATGAGAGTGAAGAGGGATTTAACGGGGCAATTTTCAATATCACTAAGGAGAGTTCACTGGATTGCAAAGGGAATTCCACACTGTAGATGTTATTTTCAATATCTGTGCGGGCAAATGAAATCTGACGATTATCAGCAATAGATAAACCTTCGCCGCCTAATCGTGAGTTATTAAATGGGTTGTAAACGTTAATCATACGAACTCACCTAGACGAACCGTGTCACCCTCAATCCCTTCCAGCATGACAACCTGATTACTTTTAATCAGCACATGACCGCCGGCGACCACCTCAATAAAACCTTGTACCAAGACAGGGTGCTCATTCTCTTTATTGGCTTGAATAAAGAGGCCTTTTCGCTCTTCATTTCCCACAATGCTTTGCTCATCTCCCGTTAAATCCAACAAGCCCGTGTCGACTTTTTGCAAGGTGTAAAGGTCGGGGAGCTTCTCCACGGTGAGTGTGTCGTTTTGAATGCGCGCCTTCACTTCACCTTGAATGGCACTGATCTTGAGTGGCTCTTGAACTTTACTGACGGTGAGTGTGTCGTTTTGAATGCGCGTCTTCACTTCATCTTGAATGGCACTGACCTTGAGTGGCTCTTGAACTTTGCTGATAGTGAGTGTGTCGTTTTGAATGCGAGTCTTCACTTCGGCTTGAACGGCACTGACCTTGAGCGGCTCTTGAATTTTATTGACGGTGATGGGCGTTAAAATTTCGCTGATCGCGATGGAATTATTAATATCTATTTTTTGCGCTTTGGTGATGATGGGAATGTCCGCCACTTGATATTCAACCGTGACCGATCCCGTTTGGTGGTTAAAAAGCTCAAGTTCATCAAAACGAGTGATGTCCACCGTATCACCTCGCCCGATTTCTGTAGGACGCAATGCATCTCCGCGAAGAATAAGGGAATGACTGGCTTCACGAATGATGAGGTATTTTCCTGCCTGACCTGCATTAAATTGAATGCTTTCGCCTGGGCTTAGGGTTTGGAGTTGTTTCATTTATTACGCTCCGCCACTAAATAGGCCATGGTGATTAACGTGCCAAGAATGCCGACCATAAGAGACACGTTTTTCAACAGCTCATTATTGCTTTCGTTCTCACCCGTTTGCTCTCTTGCTTTGGACGCGTTCGCCATGGCGATCGCGGCTTTGGTGGTTTCCGTTTGTTGACCCGCCATGGATTTAATTGAATCAATCGCATGCTCACTCAGGTTCGTGTTTTCCCCTATCGCGTACTCACTAAGGTCAGCGTTAGTTCCTAACGCACTCTCACCAAAACTCAATGCCTCTTCGAGGGCACTTTCACCAAAATTAAACGACGTATCTACGGTCTCTGACGCCAAATCTAAGGCATTATTACCAAAGTGAAACGCTTCTTCCGCGGTCTTACCCGCCACCGCCATGGCGCCGTGGTCCGTCATGCTTAAATTAATGTCAGAGTTTTCTATCCCTGACAGAGCAAAGCCATTGTTATCACCACCTATGCCCTGACTGTTGCTTTTGTTGGTGGTCGTGGTGATGGTTTTCGCATTGCTCTTTGATTTACTCCGTCCACCCATGTCATCAAACCTTATTTGTAATACGTGCTCATTCTTGTGGGTCTCAATCTCTCGTACGGGCAATTGCAATTTGCGTTGAATGTAGCGATAAGCGCCGCGCTGATTAAAGTGGGCGCGAATCGAATCAAACCCATGCGCCACTCCGTGATTGAGGGCACTGAGCGTCCCTATGGCCATGTCACCCGCTAAAGCGACCACAACCAGCTCATTAGCGCCGGAGGGGGATTGCTCACCGCGTAGCAACATAAACGTGTCTTCGACTCGATAGAGGGACTCTCGCCCCGCTTTCACTTCAATTTCAGCCTTCTTTAGGTAGTCCCCAAGCGCTTGACTTAACTTCGGCTTGGCGTTTCCCCACGTTTCAGGAATTAAGTTACTTTCGAGTGAAAACATACAGCGCAAGAAGCGCGACGAGCGCTATTCCCCACCACGGTATGCCGTTATGACTGCCAAAGTTCATTGCGCCGGCCGTAAAGCCGCTGTTGTTGGTGGTGTTGGAGGTGTTCCCTGACTCTGCAGGTCCTGAAGACCCGCCCGTCAAACCACCGCCTCCCGTTAAAGAAGTCAATGAGCCTAGCATGAGCGAAATACTCCCGATTTATAGGCAAGGTAGAGCAAAGCCATCACCGCAGTCGCAGTTAAGGTTTTTTTGAGCCCCTGACTCACTCCAAACCCGAGTGCCGTTCCTAGACCCAGACCGCCCAAACCGATGAAAAGTAATGGCATGCGCTAATCCTTGAAGAGAACAATGAGAAGAACCACCACCAAGAGCGCCGCTATCCCACCGCCCACATAAAGCAGGGTGTTATCTTTCACTACGGCAGAGCCCCCTTGTGGCGTCGTCACGGCATTGCCGTTATTGTCGACCGCTGGGGTGTTCGGTTGCTGCGTGGTGTTGGGATTGGACGAATTGGCGTTGTGGCCAAATAACCAATCGGCATTTTCTCCCACGCTATCGAGTGCACCCTCACCAAACTCCAACAGGTCATCAAAAAAGCTCATGCGCGCTCCTTAGTATTTACCTGTGAGCATTTCAGGGCGAACCACTTTCACCGATTCAACCAAAATAGGGATTGAGCCGGCGACGTCACTCGTGGTCACTGAAAATTTCAAATTAGAGCTGTGTTGTGTAGGGAAGAGCTCATCAATAGAAAAACCACGCACAATCGGATCAAAGTGAAAGTAACCCGCTTGCGGGGTACGTTCGTTTCGTTTAGCGTTCGCTTCATTGATGAATTTGTTGGCTTCGTACTCTTTCACAAAGTCACGTTCCACCTCTAGCTTAGTGATCCCTGCGTACATAAAGTGCGCACGACGCAAGCTGATTAACGGACTCGATACTAAGCTCGTAAATTCGTTTACCCCTTCCGCGTTCGCTGGCATGGTTTCACGCTTTATCATTGGAACCAAGATTCTGGCAGGTTGCGCATTGGTGACCCAAGCATGAACCTGAATAGACAGGGGATCACCGCTGGTTTTCGCTTTGAACTGAACATCCAAGTGGATGTTATCGCCCGCTTCTGTCACCAGCCCCGTGTAGCGAACCCCATTTTTAGTGCGAGCGGTAATGTCACTGAATGGGATCACGTAATGGCCGGTGGTATGAGCACGTTGCTTATAGCGTTCGAGCATCAGGGTTTCACTGCCCGTTAAGACATAGATTTCTTCTGCGTTCAGCGTAATAGACAAGCGTTCAATCTCGGCGGCCTCGGCATTCGTCTCTAACACTAACTCATGGTAAGTCGGCCCAACAGGAATAGGCAGCGTGCCTTTTTGTCCCCAAGCGGCCCCGACCATGGAATTCAGTTTGATTGGTTTTACTGACATGTTTGTCTCTCCTTAAAACCAGCCACGTTTGCCGTTGATGAGTTGTTTGACTGCTTCTAACGTTGAGACGTTATTAATGATGGCAATCATCAGTAAGGTCAGGACAACAGCAATCAAGATGTTTTTATGCTGAGCTTTCATACACTCCCCTGTCTCTCGACGTTGGATCTTGAATAATCAAATGAAGTGTTTATCAAAGAGGAAAAAGGTTGAAAAAGAAAGGAAGCGTTACCTATAGGTTAGATGGGTAACCTATAGGTTAAAAAGGGCGGTTACCGGTAGTTCAAATTGAGTGTTGAGCCTGACTGACAGTTCAACGCCTTATGCTCAATATTACCAATACCATCACGGATCAAGAGGTATTCCGCGATCGGTTTCCCGATACGTTGCTTGTTGACCTTAGCGGATTTCAACGTCGCAATAGTATTCACATCCAACCCGCGTTTATCCGCGATCCATTGAGCATCACTCAGAGAATTAACTGCGCCCACCCACCAAACACTGGATTGCTCGGTCACGGTTTTCGGGACCTCTTGACCTCGTTGAAATATGGAGTGCACCACAAGGCCATACTGACGCCCGCCACGCAACAGCTCACCCGCACGACCTCGAAGTTTGCCAGAGGTTTCTACGCAGGAGGCTAACTCTTCAATCACCGTATAGAGCCGGCTAGCGCGGCCGTTCCCTACCGACCACACCACCGACGCGAAAAATTCCAACTCTCCACCGGTTGCCCCATTGGCTGGAATGTACGCCAACTTAAACGAGCCGCCACGACGACGCGCCATCACCAGCGATTTCACAAAGATTAAGCGTGATGAGGTACCGTGGCACATTTGCCCTTGAAACTTATTTCCCGCGTAGTTGGTGTAGGGGTCAAAAAAGACCGCTTGTGCGGTTTTCGGGATTAACCCCAAATGCTTAACCGCTGAGGTTTTCCCCCCTCCCGTTCCCGCCACATAAAGGGTGTGCTCGGCATCAAAGGACGGGTTAGCATTAACGGGATTCGGTAGGGCTAGGGGTTTGGGTTTGTTCACTTTCGGTCTCCTTGGCTTGCATCAAGGCAGCCATTTGTTGTTTGGACGCGTAGATCAAGCCCAAAACCGCAAGCAGTAGCGTCGCCTCTTCGATGTAGTCCCCAAACACCCCCATCAAGGTTGAGCCATGTTTGGCAAAGACCGGCTGCGCGGCATCGATAACGGCTTGTTTCCCTTTACCGTCGAATTCAAACTCAACCCCTGAAATCATGGACGTGGCTTGTTCGGTCAAAGCGAACACAATATCCAGTAATCCCGCCATGGCTTCGGTTTTATCTTCGGTTACCGTTTCGGTTGAGCCGGTTAGGCTAACTGGTTCGCTTTCGGTTTGCTCTTGCTGTTCAAGCTGATCAATGACCGCGCCAAAATCCCCCCAATCATCCACCGCCGCTGACTCATTCAACAAGACTTCATTCGTTTGCTCCATGCTCACCCCCTTGCGTTGGTTCGGTTGGGGCTTTCGGTTTAGGTAGCAGTTGAGAAAATGCCCAGATGAGGAAGATAACCGACACCAACGCTGCTACGACTCGTTTAAAGGAAAACTTGCCTTGGTTTTTTTCTGTTTCTTCATCGCTGCCCGTTTCGGTTACCGCTCGGTTGGAAACCGCGTCTTTACTGGTTTCTTGTGTTTCTTCCGGTTCGGTTAACCCCTCGGTTAGTTCGGTTACCTCTGTTCGGTTAGGTTCGGTTATCAAAACCGGATCAACCACCGACAGTTTATCGGTGACTGTCGGTTGAAGTTCGGTTGAGTCAGCGACAAGATTCGCTTTAATGAACTTGGTCACTTCATGGCTATGTGAGCTGTTACCGCACTTTGGGCAACGGTAATACATCAACCCAATGTTGCGGCTGTTTTTAGGCGGCTCCCCTGTAGCAATCAGTTTCCCTTCACCCACTTGATGAGCGCTGGCGACCGACTGACAAACTGGGCAAGAGAGATACCCACGGATTGGGTTTTTATGTTCAGCCATGATCCACCTCTGCACTTTCCATCTCATCAAGCTGCTGCTTTTGAACCTCTACCACTGCACGGTATTTCAGGCGAGCCACCCCATTGAGCTTGTCGAGGTGCTCAAGCTGCTCAAACAAGTTAACGGGAAGGCCTAACGCCTCCAGTGAAAGGTTGCCACTCATCAACATTCCCATGGCTTTTTTCATGAGTGCGCCGGTGTCCATTTCTTTAAAACGGTCAATTTCCACTTTTAGGCTGGCGGTCAGCTTATCAGCCGCATCGAGGGCGGATAAATCTCGTTGACACTCCTCAAGCGATAGTCTTTTCATTGTCTTCCCCTGTCTCTCGACGTTGGTATTGGATAAAAGGCCCCTGATTCACATCGTTGGCGTGGGTTAAGTCACTCCCAGTCTTCCATTTATCAGGCTGAGAGTGGTGTGCTTATCAATGGGGATTTTCGCCCCCATCGACAGCGGTTTAAGCAAGCATTGAACCCCTTTTACGCTCCATCCGGTCACGTCCATTAAGGCTTTTTCGAGCGGGGATATCTCCATTTTCGGAGGTGGGTTACACTTATTTTCAGTGCTCCAAGGGACAGCGCTCCGCGCTTTTTTCCACGCGTCCACATCGCACTTCGCCACCACTGAAAAGTGCTCGCGGCAGGTCTCGATCACGTGACCTAACCATTCCAACCCGATCACCCGTTTGGTGGTTTCGCCGTACTGGTTAATCTGCGTTTCATGAGCGAGGCGTAAATCCCCAATGTGCTGGGTAAACTCTTTCCAGCGTGATTTATCCGCATGCTCATGCAGGTCGATTAACGCTTCATCAATCGCCACATCGGCTTTGTTCGCGCGTCTGAGTTGTCGCCACAGACCCACGGCAGGAGAGCCCGATTGTGAAAACTGCTTAATGCCCCAAGCGCTGGCCCACGCTCTGACCGAGACTGCAGTTTCTTCCGCGGCGCCTTTGGGCAGGTGTGCGCCGTTAATGTTTTTGGAGATGTATTTGATGATGTAGCCAGTAGCGCTACCTTTCTTAGGGTTGCAAGGTTTCGCGTGAAAACGGGCTTTGCGTTTCTTTTTGTTGTAGAGCTCGTCGCCATCTTCACTTCGGGCAATCTTCGCACAAATGCGCATGAGCTCGGCTTTGTATTCTGCAGGGCAATAGACAAAGGCATGCAAGTGAGGCGTGCCGTCTTTGTGGGGCTCAGCCACCCGTAGGCCAAACCAAGGAATGTCTTGTTTGGCGAAGTGGGCGCGGGCGAGCCTCCATTGCTCCATCAGGCTTTGATGCGCTTCTTTGACGGTGCAGCCGTTCCACTTAGGTGAATTACGGTGATACTTTGAGGGCAACGTCCAATTGATGAAGACCCCTTCAAATCCCATATCGATGGCCCGCTCTTCATCCCCGCGACTGCGAACCACCAATTCAACGCGGCGGTTTTCAAGGTTCGTTGTCGTGCGAGAGGCCACCTCATCGAGATTGAACTCTTGCAGGGTGTCGTGGTTGATGACCACCATACTTTTCATGAAGGCTTCGGACTCGCGTAATTGCTGCTTGAAGTTGGAGAGAGTCAGGCGCGACACATAGCGATGTTGACTGGGTTGTTCTCCGACATTGCCAAGGGTGACTTGAGCGTGTTCAATGTAGCGCTTGCGAAGGCGTTTGAATTTACGCACTAAGTTTTTAGGATCAATACAACGACGAATCGCGCACTCTAAAAGGATTTCAGCGTCACGAACCGTGAGTGTTTGACCGATATCACGAGTGTCGGCACTCGGAGGCTCAATGAAGACCTTGAGCATCAAGTCTCGGATTTGTTCAAAGGCATAATGCAGGGCGTGGTAGTAATCCGTGGGGCTTTCGGGAATGTCATCAGCGTCTGTCACGGCAATATCATTGATGATATCGACAAAGGCCACGGTGAGTTGAATGGCGAAATTTTTAAGCGCATCATCGCTCATCAATATGTCGTGAGTCAGTTCGAGCGGTTTGGGCTCATGGCTTATGAAACCAAACGGGAATTTTTGGGTAAAGTGGTGGACGACGTTATCCACAAAGCTCACGCGTTCGGTGATGAATAAGGCGAGGTTATGGTCGGTCGGATTGCTGCGCTTTTTCCTCAGCCCTAGTTTAAGTTCTAGATCTTGACGCATCATCACCGGCAGGTGCGCCGTGAGATTGGAGACATACTGACTTAACGACAGAGTGATGTTGGGTTGATGGAATCGTTTGTAGGTACTCATAGTCCAACCTTAATTTTTTCCTTTACTCACTGTTCCCCAAGGCTCGATACAACCTCGTTCGGTGCAGGTGTAATTCAAGGGTTTAGGCGTCGGTTTAACGCGCTTTTTAATGCCGTGCTTTTCTCTTAGCTTCGATATTAAGAAACGCGCTCTCTCGGTTTTTTCTGGGTCAAAGTCTTTGAGCCCTTCCATGTCGGGGCAGGGCTTGTGGATAGGGTCAGTGATAGGTAGGTCAACACTGGACACGGCCTCTTGGTAAGACACATTTCCCATGAGCCTTACTCTGGTAAGTCAGGCCACGGACTGCCTGAATTCATGATGCGATAAATATCCGCTTCATTCTCTTTGTCATTCAGAGAGTCGGCATAGAACCCCCAGTAACGCTTTACTCTTTCTGTTTTGCCGTCTAAGCCGGTATCGAGGCATTGAATGAACGCAAATCCGCGGCCGTGGGTTCGGGCAAAGTGGATCTGGCATTTTGGGTGATTGCTGTCATAGACAAGGTTGTTTTCGGTTTGGACTTTCATTGGGCTAACTTCTTGCTGGGTGCTTCGTTGAACAAGTACATCTTTGTGCAAGCGTCATCGATGGATTGAGCTAAGCGGTGTTCGCCGCTGGTTTCGGCGTAGACGCGAACTTCATGCAAACGATCAAGAATCGATTCATGAATGAGCTCAGATTGCGCTTGAGACACCAAGCTTGAAGGGGTGCTTTCTTTTAAGCAGTGCATATCTTGGTGATACGCCTCTACCCAAAAGCGGTAAAGGTGTTGAGTGACGTCGGCGTGAGTCATGGGCTTATCCTTGTACGACTATGCGCAAATCACCCTCAAGCGGGATGATGGCAAGGTTGGTGGCTATGAAGGACGCAGGGTGACCGGCTCGGTCTTCCATTTCTGACACGGCGTGCGAGAAATTCGAAGAGTGCTCATTGGCTGGCACCACTTCCACCGGTAGGCATTTTTGGTTTGAGAAGATTTGGATGAGAGGGATCATGATTTCTTCCTCAATATCGACAGTTTGAATTGTCCCGCTTCCATACGAGCCGCGAGTTCGACGAGGTCGACATACCGCTTCCCTGCATCGAGTTCTTTTTCCACTTCGGGTAAATCAGCGTTATCAAGACGATCGAGAACCTGTCTTTCACTCATTCCGTGAGAACGTGCAAATAACGGCACAGACATGAATAACGCGGGCAGCATTGGCATGTGATATCCTCGTAGGTTTGATGATTTTCGTGAAATACACGGAAATAGAGTTACTTATTCTGCTGCGTCGTTTGTAGTAGTTGGTATTTAAGCTACGTCATATGTAGTAGTGGGGTCAAGTGTGGAATTAGGAAAAAAAATCAAAGCGATACGAATTGCGGAGAGGTTAAGTCAGGAAGAAATGTCACAACTTATTGATATATCAGTAGGAGCTCAGCGAAATTACGAACAAGAAAGAAGAGAACCAAAAGGTGATTTTTTGATGAAGATCACAAAGCATGAGCGCTTCAAAAAATATACCTATTGGTTGATGACCGATGAAGTTCTCCCTGAGTCGGGCCAGATTAGTCCCGACTTCTCTATACTATCAGAGCTCGGAATTGTCGAAAAAACAACCAAAAACAAGAAGCTTGCCTAACGGTTTGCTTGCTTAAATACTATCGATGGGGGAAGAATGATTTTAAAGAAGAATGCGAATTATTATTCAAGTCTGGCCCCTAATCAGGTGTTTGATAGTGAGCGAAAGGCCATGCAACTTGATAAGCGGTTGGCCTTAAAACTTGAGCGGGAATGTGCAGGGAAAGACTTTCGAACGCTGGATGAATTGATCACGCTTTGGTATCGAATGCACGGTAAGACGCTACGCGATCACATTCGGCTGAGGAAGAGTCTTTATCGAATATCAGAGCGTTTGGGTAACCCTATTGCGAGTGATTTCACCAGTAAAGATTTTGCGCACTATCGAGAGCAACGAAGTATTGAAGTGACGACGACCACGATCAACCGAGAGCATGCCTATCTTAGGGCGATGTTTAACGAGTTGGAGAGGTTAGGGGTGATTGAGTTTGAGAATCCGCTGATTAAAATTCGTCAGTTCAAAGAGCGTGAAAAAGAGTTGAGGTATTTGGCTCATGATGAGATCGCAAGGCTATTGGAATCCTGTCAAACGTTCAGCAACCAGTCTTTGAGCTTTATCGTGAAGATTTGTTTAGCCACGGGTGCTCGGTGGGGGGAGGCGGAAAGTTTAAAGCCTTCACAAATCAAAAACAATCAGATCACGTTTTTGAATACCAAATCATCCAAGAATCGTACGGTGCCAATCAATCAAACGCTTTATGAAGAGCTCACAACTCTTGAGCCTATCAGTGACGAGAGAATGTTTTTGAAGAGCCTGTCGACCTTTCGAAAGGCGGTTTCAGAAGCAAATCTTGACTTACCTAAAGGACAAATGACTCACGTTCTACGTCATACCTTTGCGAGCCATTATGTGATGAACGGCGGCAATATTGTGAAGCTAAGAGATGTACTTGGCCATAGTGAAATTACGACAACTATGCGTTATGCACATTTGGCTCCTGAACACTTAGAAGAGACATTAATTCTGAACCCTTTAAATCAACATCAAAATAGAAATACTAAGTGAGAACGTTGGTTAATTTAAAGTAGAGAAAGATCATTGAGAAACGTCAACTTTCAATTCTTTCAGCCTTAATCACGTAGTGATTTTATGTTAATCAAGTGTCATACTTGACCGTATAAATAAATATAGTGGAATAAATATGTCTAGTGACAGTAATGCAACTCTCCTTAAAAATGAACCAGATGTTTCAAACTTGGATGCTATTAGTTGGTTGAGAACTATTCCCAGTAACTCTGTGAATTTAGTTATCACAGATCCTCCATATGAGTCACTTGAAAAGCATCGAAAAATCGGTACCACCACACGTCTAAAAAATAGTAAATCCTCGAGTAATAAATGGTTTAGTATTTTTCCTAATAGTCGATTTGAAGAGCTACTTGAGGAAGTTTATCGAATATTGAAAAAGAATAGTCATTTTTATTTGTTCTGTGATCAAGAGACGATGTTTATTGTTAAACCTATTGCGGAGAAGGCTGGATTTAAATTTTGGAAACCAATAGTCTGGGATAAGGTGGCAATTGGCATGGGCTACCATTATCGAGCTAGGTATGAATTTATTTTATTTTTTGAAAAGGGTAAACGGAAATTAAATGATCTTTCTATTCCAGATGTATTAACAGAAAAAAGAGTTTGGCGAGGGTATCCAACGGAAAAACCAGTCAAGCTTGCAGAGACGTTAATACTTCAAAGTACTTCAGAAAATGAATTAGTTATTGACCCGTTTTGTGGAGCTGGTTTTGTAGGGCAGGCCTCGGAACTGCACAATCGCATTTTCCGAGGCAATGATTTAAACAGCGAAGCGGTTGAGCTGACTAAATCAAGGATAATTGCTACACGTCAATAGTTTTGAATTTAATTACCCAAGATTTTAATGTCTGAGCTCTACGTCGGCTCGTACTCTCACTTAAGCCGTTACAGTTCTCAATGAGGAATTGGGCTGCAGTGTTTTCATCTATATTGAGTGTTGACTTGACTTGTTGATCCAACATCCAAAGATAACCACAATCAGATTCTTCAAATTGTCTTTGGATTATTTTGAGCCACTCATTTTCATCCTTAGACTCTGCAACTTTTAACCCTAAAGGAGTCAGAGAAGAATATTCATGAATTAATGATAGCGTTTTACATGCGTCTCGGTAGTAACTAACTTGTCTAGGGTCGACATCTAATTCATCCGCAGTAACAACTCGTCCGCTACTAACAATATTTAGATAGAGTTTGATTCTACTTAAATTGTCAGCTTGTGGAACCATAGTACTATCAAGGTAAGACCCTAATTTTTCATCTATGGCTGGAAGAAGCCCATCAACATAGCTCGGGCTTAAGTCCAAAATAGTTTGCGTAGAACTTTCATCAATAAATTGAATTTCAATATTATTAGTTCCAATTAAATCAAATAGTTTTCGAACTAATCTTAAATCTATTTCTTGTTGTTCTAAACTATCCAGAAAATCTTGATGGGATGAAATTTTTGATAAAAGCTCATAACCTTTAGTTTCGAATGATTCAGAATCTTTTGTGGTTGTTTTTACTCTATAAACGAAAGAGCCTTTCACTGCATCCCGAGGGTAGAAAGAGACGGAAATATCATGTTTGTTCAGGTAATGGCGACAGAACTCTCCAAATACTTCTGAAACCTTATTAAGGGTCTCCGAGACGATATCATGTTTTGAATTATTTTTAGCAATTCTTATACGATGTGAATGTCTTCGTTTTCCGTCATAATTAATGTTTTCTCTAATAAATACAGTTTCTTTTGGGAGTTTGTAGGGAAGCTTTTTCGCTACAACAAATTCTTCTGAAACTTCAAAGTCATCAAGGTCTATTTTAACTAGAAGAACTTTCGCCAGAGCTGATGGTTTAATCATTTTGATGATAGGTATATCTTTCTGTTCAAGGCTATTTATCTTGTCTTGAGATGTAGGAACAACTAGCCATCGATCCGATGCGTCATCAGTTCCTAAGCTATAGCAGAAAAATAATTGGTCGTACTCATTCAATGCTGTGAAAATTATTGGACCATCATAATAGCTATATACATTATGGTAGTATAATGAACCACATCTATTACTTTTTAAGAAAAGCAAGTCACTTTTAGTACTCATATTACCTTAAACCCTTTAGGATAGACTCCATCGTAAAACCAGATAGATACATGACTACTTTTCTTTGATGATTTACCTTTTCCATGTTCTGGTTTTACTTTACCTTCCGCGATCATTTGCCCTTTGAAACGTTCTGGGCTTTCTTCTACTAGTTCTTCAATACTAGCACGTGTATCAAAAAACGAGGTCGCGTAAAAGCCAGGGTTATTTCTAAAGAATGGTTTTTTTGATAGATGTTTTTGACTAGGATCTTTAAAGCTAGCTAGGAAATCTAGTGCATCGGGATTACTTTTATGTACCAACCTAAAAAGAAATGCGTCAATTTTTATTGCATTTTCTGGTGGAATAGTAAGATGTGTCGGATAATCAGCATCCCAGTTTTTGTCGCTCATAATACCTAGCCATTAACAAGAATTATTTATATTTATATGGCGTGCATACTAAGATAGACCGTACTTATATTCAACAAGTTTAGTCGTACTCTGTTTGTTTCAATGATCTACTTCAAATAACTGAATGGTATAAAATTTGCCAACATTTATTCGTTGTCACTAGTGGCTCTTCATTAAACTAGTTGAGTTTTTGTTCTTGAGCTGATTATGAAATGGCAAAAAATTTATTTAGTTGACTCACTTGAGCTAAAGGGATGGAAGTGCCGTTTTATATAAAATACTGAAATAGACGGAAATACTAGTCGTTTGATTTTTTAATTACTCTAACATGCTGTTTTTATAGTTGGTTTTGTAGAATTCCAAATCCGCGTGTTGGGAGTTCGAATCTCTCCACCCCTGCCATATTTAAGGCTCTAGCAGAAATGCTAGAGCCTTTTTGCTTTCTGAATCTAATATACGCCATTAGCAAAGCAGCGGATTCTCCGACTTACCAAAATAGCGCGTGTTGGGAGTCGAAACCTCCACCCTGCCATATCAATGCCTCAGCAGAAGTTCTGTTTTTTATACCAATTCCATTAA
>NZ_CAWNBB010000075.1:0-2228 GCF_963872585.1 Vibrio sp. 10N.222.47.A9
CTGAATTACGCAACAAAGCCTGTTATTGACACCGAGCTTGTTTAAGTAGGTTTGGGCCAGTGTGTTATCCATCGGTAAGCTTTGATTGATATAATCTTTAGCCCGTTCTTCAAACTGCGCAATATGCCTAGGTGTGGTGCTCAGTAATTTGTCGTGCTTACTGTTTTCCTCCAATTGATATTTGTCCGGTTCGTTTAGCATCTTGTGCGCTTCATTCATCGCGGCTTTATAGTTCATTTCCTTATGACTCATTATAAGGTTAATCAATGCGCCTTTTTCGCCTGTGGTGTAGTCTTTAAAATACCCACGATATTCTCCAGTTAGGGTTACTTTAATCGCCGATTTTCCAAGGCCAAAGGTTAAATAATCCCGGTCTGATTTGGATTGATTCGGCTGGCCTAATAACTGAATGGCGAGGCTTTCGGTGTATTTTGGTAGCTGCGTATTGATGTGCTCCCTAAATGTGTTGTAGTCAAAGTCACCGCTTTTATTTTGGAACCGAACGTCTTCGTGAGGGAGGGCATTTCGGTTAAAGTAGGTGGTGTCTTTGGGGGGCGTTTGGTTGAGGGTTTCTATTGCACTGGCTTTATGGCTTTCTTTAGAGAGCCAGCTTTTGACCAGTTGTTTGGTGTTGTCGGTATAGAGGCGAATGTGCTGACTGGCACGGGTGACATCGATACCGGCGCGTCTTAAGTTGGTCAGTGCGCCTTTGCTTTGTATCGCGCTAATGACGTGTTGATAGGTGGACCCTTGCGCCATGTCTGCGGTTCGACTGTAAGCGTAGTCCCAATGCCCGTCTTTAAGCTCGTTGGGGTTAATGGTGAGCGCTTGTCCTGTTTTGGATTGCGCTTTGATGCCTTCCTCATTGGCTTGCGTGATGCGGTATTCGACGTTGGCTTTGATGTCACGACTTTTATCGGTAAAGCGCGTGATGATTTTATCGCCCGTCGAAAGTGGCTTTTCTGACGCAGAGAACAGGGTGGTGAAGCGGTGGTCACGGTTGCGCGGTAAGAATGGCCTAGTCTTACCTGTCGCTGCGTCTTGAAGTGTCACCACGCCATGCTCTGAGTCAACGTGAGTGATTGTCGCGTACTCACCGGGTCTGGTGCTCAATATCAAGCCTTTTTGATACGGCATCATGGTAGTGAGCTCTTCACCCGTGGCGCCGATTGAGCGTAGCCGGGTTGCGACGACGTTCTCTTTGCCTAACTCACTCTGTTTCATCAAACCGACACGGATGTATTCGGTGATGGTGTCACGCTCCTTGTTGGTGTAAGCGATGATAAGCGTGTTTTCTCTGGTTTCTGGGGTGCGCTCTAAATAGTCTTTGGCGACCACATAAGGCAGCTTCTCTGTGGCGGTGAGCTGCGCTCTGCGTCGGTCTTTGTCGTTTTCATTCAGCGTAGAAATGACATGTTGGCTGTTGCCTTGGGTATCAGGGGCTTGCTGCTGGAGTTTATCTATGGCGCTGAGCGGCTGTTTATCAATGGTGTTTTGCTGTGCATTGTGCAAAGTGTCATTTTGTGGGCGTACCATATCGGTCATGTAAGCGGTATCGATGCGCCCTTGACTTATGGCCAGCTCAAAGGGTTTACCGGCACTGAGCGATAACAACTGCTCTTTATCGCCCAATTTGACTGTTTTGGACTGACTGTCATTGACCAGCTTTGTGAACTCATCGGCTTGCTTATTGCTGACCATGGAGCTTTCATCGAGAAAGAACAAGGTGTGTTGATAGTCACTGGCTTCTCGATTGCCTTGTCGGATGTCAGAAAGCAAACTGTCTAGCGTTTGCGCTTTCACGCCTTTGCTTTCGAGCTCTGCAACCGCGGCGTGCGTGGGCGCAAGACCGATGACGCTTTGCTCTGGTTGCTGGCTGGCTTCTTTCACTAACTGGATAAATTCAATGTTGGATTCAAGCAGGGTGGACTTACCTGTGCCGGCTAACCCTTGGATGGCCACAAAGCTGTCTTTGGTGGTTGAGATAAGGGTGATGGCGTCCTTTTGCCCTTGGGTTAGGCGAGGCTTGGTATCGAGAAAGTCTTGCACCTGCTTAGGCGTTGCAAAAGGTTGATGTTGGCCTTTACCATCATCGATGTTTTGCAGGATGCGCTTTTCAGTTTCTAGCGCGGCTTGCGTCGTCCAGCGTGTGCCGTCACTGTACTCTGCAGAGAGGGTGTCGCTGCGTTTAGTCAGCTCTGTTTCAACCTGCTCTTTGGTAATAGAGC
>NZ_CAWNBB010000076.1:0-771 GCF_963872585.1 Vibrio sp. 10N.222.47.A9
CCTCCTAGCAACTGTTTAACTCGATACATCGCTGTTTCTGAGAGTGAACGTTTGTGGTATCCATACCGCTCTTTCCAATACTTATTTGAGCCGTATAATTTCTGGCAACCCACGGCGAGATTTCGAGGGTGACCACGCTCCCAGAAGGCTGCCCCTTCTCTTGGGGGAATAAGCGCAATAGCTCCCTTAATCTTAATAGCAGCGTGACACGCTCTCGTGTCGTAAGCGCCATCACCAGACACCTCAAGGATACTTCGGCGTGTTTGTTTCAGTAAGTTCGGGAGTACTTCTCCATCTGTAACCGTCGATAAACTTAGCTCAGCGGCAATGATCTCATGAGTGTTGGTATCGACGGCAATATGAAGCTTTCGCCAGACTCTACGCTTGCCATCCGTCCCATGTTTTTTGACTTTCCATTCACCTTCGCCATAAACCTTAAGGCCAGTAGCATCAATAGCTAGGTGCTGTATCGCTCCTCTCGTTTTAGTCTTAAATGAAACCTCAACTTGCTTGGCTCTACGACTGATGCAGGTGTAATGCGGACAACTTAACGGTACATGGGCTAACCTAAATATCGAGTCGATAAATCCTTGCAGCGCTCTCAATGGCATAGAAAAAACTCGTTTCACCATGAGTGCTGTCGTGATAGCTAAATCACTGAACCGACGCGGCCTCCCGCGCTTATTCTGTTTGCTTTGCGCCCAGCCGCTTATCGCCTCTTCATCAATCCAAAAGGTCAGAGAGCCACGGTTAATGAGTGATTGATTGTAT
>NZ_CAWNBB010000077.1:0-10708 GCF_963872585.1 Vibrio sp. 10N.222.47.A9
GTATACACGACGGATTCAAAACTTCCTAAGTTACTGATTTGTAAAGAATTTTTATGAAAAGCCTCGATTTTTATCGGGGCTTTTCTATATTCAGAATATGTGAAAATACAACCTCCATCACACTTCAAAATATCCCTTCTTAATTTCTTTTATCTTTTCTTTACTGACAACTTCCTGTCCAACTTCAACATAGAACAGCAAAACCAGAACCTAAGTTTTACTAGTCACTACGGTCAAAGCAGCAAACCGAAAAGCGTTACTGTGTTTTCAATTTGGAATATCTTCAAGGCTCGATGGCTAGATGTTCAAGACAGCAAAATAGAAAAGGTACTGTCATGCTACTGTCGTATGGCAAAAGGACAGCTAAGGATTGTTCCCTGATAGTTGAAGTACAGTTAAGGTAACTCGACTACTTACATAATGTCACTTATGTTCAACTAGCTAGGAGGTTTCCAGTATTGTGGGTGCTGATCATCATTAGTTCGAGATTTCTCCAAGAATACTTTGAAAATCTCTTCAGATAAGATCTGTTTTTGCTCTGGAGTACATTTTAAATATTGTTCAAAGAGATACATTACCTGATCATCATCCAATTCCATTCTGTAGGTTTGCCTCCTCTAACAAAACATAATTTATTATTCATTCACAATAGGTTAGTACAAAATCTAACTTTCGTCATTCAATGACGTTTAACATCTAAAGATATGTATTCATTATTCAATTAGGTATGTTAGCTATCAAAAATAGCCCTCAGACCTTATTAAGTGATCTTAGCTTCGGTTTTAGATGTTTTCATACCGCTTTACAACCAAAAAAATAGCTAATTAAGAACGTTGGTTTTTTGAATGAACCAGTTAGAGGACAAAACTAGCCACAAGTCTCTATCTAATAACTCCCACTCCTGTGCAACTTGAAAACATAAAGGAAAGCTGAGGAGTCCCATGTTAGTTGGAGAGTTGCTTAACTTAAAATGTACCGGATGGTAATACCTTCAGGTGGTTTAGCACGTTTCTGGACATTTCTGTGTCAGTGGTTTTGTTAAATTAGCAATTAATGAATAACTACAGGTATGGTAAAGCTAGTTGTAAAGATCTAGTACGATGCATCAAATTGTACCGGAAAGAGGTTAGGTTAAAGTGCGGGTCAAGTGGATTTTCGTTAAACTCCGTTTAATCATTAATCGAGATAATCTTCTCACTACCCGTAGAATCCAACCAATTTGAATGACCTCCTACCAATAAGAATCAATTGAAAAAGCTTATCCGAGAAGAATTACAACCAACTTGTTTTGATAGCAAATCAGCAACACCAGATATGTCTTGGATAACGCCCACTGTGCTTGAAATCTTATTTACTGAGTTGATAACCCACGCGGCAACCAATCAAAGGCCGCTAGAATCTTGGGTATCAATAGAGGCAACTTCAGTAAAAAATTAAACAGGAGCACAAGTCGGGAGTTTCAACAAAGCCCCTTCACGGCGACGGCCTAAATGGTCACCGGAAGTCGTCGTCCGAAAGGAACTGCACCCGTTTTTTTGCTCTTATTAGCCTAATACGCATCATGACCTCAAACACATCATAATCTCAATACACAATAAAAATACCACCTTCTTTACTGCCCTCTTATTAACCGAATGCAGTATAAAGGCAGTAATATCACAACTGAAAACAGTAAAACATAATTGGAATAAAGAGCAGCGAAAGTACAGTGGATATCACCAACGCTAAAGAAAGGCTTTGCTTCATTTCATGGCTAGCACCTACGGTAAACCCCATGGTATTCAACCCAATTGGTAGTCCTGCCAACATTGCCATTTGAACCGCCATAGAGAAAGAAAAAGGAACCAGAGCAATGAAGAAAAACGCTGGCATCACTATCGTTTTTGCCAATGTCATCGACACTGCTGACTTGAAGCAATTACAATCAAACTTGCCCCGTGTTAAACGAGAACTCAGCACCCAAATAGAGCCTAGCTGTAATGTATTCACGATATAGGACTTAGCATTTTCCATATCAACCCCATCCCATACATGTAACTGTGACAATACAACGCCTACTAGCATCGCCCACGACAAAAACGGAATGCTCTGAATACTCAAACATCGCTGATTACCCTGATTCTGAGCCGCTTTCATCAAGGAGGCAAAAAGAAACAAAACGATCGAATGCAAAGGGATAATCATGTAGATCAAACTAATCAAGAGACTTTCGTCTAACCAAAGAAATAAAGGTACTCCGACCAAAACCAAATTAGAAAAGCTAGCACTAAAAGCCATACTCAATGCTTCGCCCTGTTCAACAGCTTTCTGCCGCTTAAAAAATACATTCACGCAGATCATAAAGGCTAAAGCAAGCAAATAATAAACCCCAGAGTACCCAAGCGCAGCCCCCACATTTACTTCCTTTAACGACACTAAAAATAGCATTGCTAATGGAAGAAAATAGTGAATAAAGACTTTTTCGGTACTATCACGATATTTTTCCAAGGCATGGGATGCATTACTCCCACACCCTAAAAGAAAAAATATGATGGATAGATGAAGATTCACTCCCATATCACACCATCCACCATCATTATTTAATACCAGACTCAACATGATTGATAACTTTATTATCAACACGTTCAACATCATGCATTATGTATTCATGATTTGTTGGAAGGTTAATGTTAAAGGTTGATATTGTTTGAACAGAAACTTGAGCACTGTTGATATTAAAATCATAAACATGCCCTGCGGACTTTCGGTCCGATGATATAAAGTGAATATGATATCCCGGTACTGTCATAGGGTAAGCAAATTTGGGAGACCTAAAAATAACAAGACTGCCCTTAATATCTTTAAGATCATTAATAATTTGATTTTTCTCTATGTATTTTTTCAGGTTTTTTTCACTATTATCCGCATCTTTTACAATACTTCTAAATTGAATCGCCTTAAAATCCCCATCAATCCTTATTGCCTGAAATAAGTTATCGTTGTTAAATCTCTGCTGAAAAAGCTCAACAAACTTTTCTTTGCTGCTTACCTTCGTTACATTAAAAATAGTGTCAGGATTAAAATCAGTCACGATTGCAAATGGAGTTCGCGTCTTCATCGAGGGACGCATCGTTTCCCCCTTTCCATTCTCAGTGATGAACATTTCATGATCGATAAGAACCATTTCCCCCTGAATACCATTAGAGGTTCCTAGGCCAAAGTTGCCATGACTCTTTAATTCCTCGTAAGTTGTCGAGCCCTCATAGGCCCCCGTTAACGTTGCTCCTGTCACTCCGGCTTGATAGATAACTCTTTGACTTTCAGACGAAAAAACAGGAAAAGATAAGACAGAACACAGAGTGATGGTGATAATTTTATTCATGCTACAACAGCCCTTGCCGTAAATTTGTGGATAACCAGATAACCAAAAAAAGAAATTAGAGACAGCGTTAAGATTTCCAATGCCATTGACATCGGGCTGATCTCAAATAAATACCCAAACCAGGAAGCACACAATGAGGAGAAGCCTATCTGTAAAAAGCCAACCACAGCAGATGCGCTGCCAGATTTCTCCGCATTTAAACTAACAGCAGATGAAATACCCAACGTCAAAACAATACCGTTAGACGTGGCCAATAGTGCCATTGGCACAATCAATTGAGCCGCCGACGTAATCTCTGAAAAATAAGAAGATAAGAACAACGCCCCTGCCCCAAAGCAAAAAATCACCAGCCCTAGAAAAAACGTACTATCAATACCAATCTTATTTGTCATCAATTTACTGATCCGAGATCCCACATAAATCATGAAGGCCAGCGGGATATAAAAATAACCAATTTCTTTTTCTGTGTAGCCCAAATCGTGATAAATAAATGACGATTGAGTCAAAAAAGTAAACCAAGTTCCATACAGCATCAAGACACACAATATATACTTCCAAAACTTGCCATTATTCACAACCGAATAATAATCGTACATAATACTACGAAGACTGCCCTCAGAAGATTCTTTTCTTATATTTGTTTCTTGAAAGAAAAATAAGACAAGCAGAACTAATATAACCCCAAAAGTAAAAACAAATAGGAAAGAATAACGCCAGCCAAAATATTCGATAATATAACCACCCATCAAAGGTGCAATCGCCGGAGAGGCCGCAACCATAGGGTAGATAATATTATAGACATGAACAGACTGCTCCCTGCTATACAAATCAGATATAATTGCTCTTCCAACCACGAGCCCTGCACACGCACCACTCGCCTGAAAAAACCTCACGACAATCAATTGCTCAATTGAGTTAATATACATAGCAGCCAATGAGGCGATAATATAAATAACAACCCCAAATAAAATAATAGGCTTACGACCCAGACGATCAGAAAGAGGGCCATAGATTAATTGGAAACAAGCAAGACCCGCTAAATAAACACCAATTGTTAACTGGACGTAATTCGTACTTGTATTTAAATCATCCGCAAGTGTTCGTAACCCAGGAATATATATATCAGATGCGACTAACCCCATCATGCTCATCATCGTTAATATGACCAGCAAGATGCGTTCATTATATTTTTTATTCATACTATTTTACTATAAAGAGTTGATATTATTTTTTACATAATAAGAATTTGGCACTGTTGCATCATCTCGACAAATAACATCAATTAAACAGGGGCCATCAAGAGCCAATGCTTCCTGGTATACCGAAGACAGTGATTCAGGATCATCGACTTGATACGCAATTAACCCTAATGCTTCTGCGTATTTTTTCCAATCATGGGTGGGAAGTTGGGTCAATTCAGGAGCAAAGCTTTGATGCTTCTGAGCCTCAACATGAATACCACCATGAGCACTGTTATTGAGTACAACAAACACAACTGGAATGTTATATCTTGCTGCTGTTTGGATCTCATTACCATGCATCAACATGCAACCATCACCCGTAATCACTAAGCTGGTGACTTGTGGATGAGCCAATTTAGCGGCGATACCTGCACAAATCGCCCACCCCATAGGAGCCGTACTGGCTGATGTAAGATACTGATTTGGCTCATAACTTTGCCAATAGTGCGCGCAAAAAACTCGGTGGCTGCCAGAATCAACCGACACTATGCTCTCTCTTGGCGCACACTGTCTCAAGTCTAAAATTGCCTTTGCCGGATGAATTCCAGCAGCAGTACTTTGGTGATCTTCATCAGGGTATAAGGGGACCGATAGCACCGAGTTTAACCATGATAAACTTTTTAGAGGCTTGACACTCTGCGTTGACTGAGCCGCTTCCAGTAACTGGCTAACAAACAACTCTGGTGAAGCAATGACTTTTTTGCCAACTGGCGCGGTGTAAAACTGCCCTAACTTCACTGAACAACAAAACCACTCAGCTCCCCTTGCAAGCTCATCTGTCCAGCAGAGCGTAGAGCGTTGGTCAAAATTAACCCCAAATGCCACGACATGATCAATAGGTTGGTTAAGCAATGCTTCCATTGCTCGTTGATGCCCTGCAAAACCAAAAACACCTAGATATAGCGGATGATCTTCAGGGAACGTACCTTTGGCATCTAAGGTTGCCGCAACAGGAACATTCAAGTTTTCAGCTAGCTGAATAATTTTTTCAGCAAAGCCTCGTTTTCTCGCTTCAGGTCCAACGAGCAATATACTTTTAGAAGTTGGTGATTTTAATTTCTCTAACACCATGTCGACAACTGATGCCTCAGCAGCGATAGAATATTCTGGTAATTCAGGAAGTCGGTGTTCTCCTGTTATCGTCGCTGTTTGCACATCCAACGGTATCTGTAAAAAAGCAGGGGCTTTATTTGGTAGCCCCAAGCGCTCAAAGGCTCTAGAGAGATAATCTGGTAGCCGCTCCGCCCGATTAACCCTTGCAGCTAGGCCTGTGACAGGTTCATAAATGGCGACATCATTGGTCCCTAATGCAGAGCCATCTTGAAACGCACCTTTCGCTTCATAAGTCGTTGGTACATCTCCGCTCAAAGCAAGAATGGGGATACCGTCTGCACGAGCGGAAGCAATCGCTGGCAATAAATTCAACGCACCAGGGCTTGAAATGGATAAAGCGACCCCAATGCCTTCAGACACCCTAGCATACGCATCTGCCATATAGCCTGCGCTGGCCTCATGGGTCACAATAATAGGCGCTAATACGTTCATATTTGTTAAATCTTGCATGAATGGCTGTACCATTTTTCCCGGCAACATGAAAATATGACGAATGTTTTTTTCTTTGAGCGCTTCAAGTATAAAGCTTGATCCTGTCGAAACTTGAGCAGGAACTTCTATTTCTTCATTAACAATACAAATATCCATTAATTTCCTTTAGGCTTATAAAAGCCTCCCTCCATTAAAATTGATTCTGGAATTTTTTTCTTAAGCCCAAGCTGAAACCCTTTTACAATAAGGTCATGGCTTGAGTCACAATTAAGTTTGTTTTTTATTGATACAATATGAGAATCAAATGTACTCGGTGAAATAGATAAATAGTTCGATGCTTCTTTCCTTTTATATCCATTCAAAAATAGAAAGACGACTTCTCTTTCTTTCCGACTTAATTCTTCAATATTTCCTCCATGACTGACGGTATAGCAGTTTGAGGAAAATTTAATAATTTCTGTTCCATAACGATAATCAAATATCATCGCATGTGAAATAATCCCTGACTTATTTCCATTTATATCTTTTATTATTTTCTTTCTAATATGAAGGTTATATTTCTTCCCATTACAGTCAACAATAGGCTCGAAAAGATCGTATTGACTTCCCGATAATATATCCCTTTCATGAGATTGATAAATTTCAGAAAATTCCTTCCAAGGCATATCATCATCTGTCAAACCCAGAACATGCTCTACGGATGCAAATCCTGACATATTCAAAAAGCATGAGTTACAGGCAACCAATTGATGATTTCTATCTTTTACCAATAAAAAACCTTCATCAAACCGAATTAACGGATTTGACTGATAGTATTCAAAGCTATTAATACTTTTTCCTCCGAGCACAAATCTACATTGTGTTCATCAATCATTTGGGCCATCGTTATTGACCAAACTTTGTAGTAACAAGCAAAATACCAAAGGAGCGAGTCGCTCTCTTTTCAATATATGTTATGCCGTTAGTACGAATTTTGATCACAAGTTTTGGCAAAGCACTTTTCTGCGATGACGCCAAGATGATTACGAGACACTTCCTAGATATGTTAACTATTAAAACACGCTAAATTTACACTTAGTTACAATTTAATAAAATAGATATATTCACCATTTTGCACACTCATGCTGTTTCATTCCCCGCCATAACTTGGCTTTGTTGCGGTGGTCATGTGCATGATGCGCTCCCTAAAAAGGAAGTATATGAGCACCGCTAAATGTGAGCGTCAAACCGAACGTCACTTGATTAAAAAATGTTCACTACCTCACCCTGTGTATAACTCCAACGGTGTCATCGAAGTACGACTTTAATCAACTTAAACGCAAACAGATTATTGTCTGACTTTTTTGAAAACCGGATTAGATTTGGTAGGGAAGAAGCACGCCCCTAAGTTTTGTAGAGTATTTGGTCTAAGCGATTTAGGGGCAAAAACGAGTCACAAACTCAAACTAAAGTCTTCCGCTCCTGTGCAACTTGAAAACATATATAAATACCTTTGGTTAACCACTGAGGTATTCACATGAGTAAACTATTCAAATTTACCCCAACTAAACTTAACAACATTCCGCCCCACGATAGACGGTCTAAATCCACCAACAATGAAGTCTCTGATACCGAAGTGCAGGGCTTGAAATTGCTTATCGGCAAATCTGGAAAAAAGCGCTTCTTGCTGCGGTTTATTTCGCCAATTTTAAAGCGAAAATCCAGTATTGCCATTGGCCCATGGCCCGATATGGATTTGCCTACTGCTCGCAATAAAGCGCGTAAGTTAAAGGTACAAATCGCGGATGGTATCGACCCGAAACTTGAAAGAGATAAGCAAGTCGAAACTCAAGTACCGACCTTATACGACTTCTTTCACGACACCTTTATTGTTTCTAAGAAAAGTAAAGGTAAGAAAACGTGGCGTGATGATATTGCGAGGTTTGAGCACTGGAAGCACCTACATACGAAGCCTATCGATAAGATAACAGGTGTCCATCTTCATCAAGTTCAAGCAAAGCTATTAGCAACTGAGTACCGCCCCGGTAAGAAGTACGCAGCAGCCACGGTCGATCGTACTATTGCCTTGATGAAAACGATCCTAAAGGAAGCATATCGCCTTTTAGACATCCCCTATATCGGCGATAAGGTCTCGCTTATCAATCCAGATAACATGAGGACTCGTTACTTAACCATGGAAGAAACAGCAGCAGTGATACGTACATCACGAGATTACTATTGCCGTATAACCGGAAACTTCATAGCACTTCTTTTCCTTACTGGGTGTAGGGATTCTGAGCTGCGCACCAGAAAATGGAAAGATATCAGTCTGATCGATAAAACCATGTTTGTAGAAAGTACCAAGAACGGCTCCAGTATGACGGTGCCACTAACACCCTTCATGGTTGAGTTATTCCGGGAGCTGTTAAACATGAGGCAGAAAGGCAACCCATACGTGTTCTTTGGTCGAAAGGAGAGAAGCTACATATCACAACCGCGTAATGCCTTTACGCGTATCAAGGAGAGGGCAGGTATCAAGAATCAGCATGAAGTTTGTTTTCATGTGGCACGTCATAGCTTCGCTACAAATTTAATCGAGAATGGTGTTGATGTTTTAACGGTGCAGCGTCTTATGAATCATAAAGACTTGAGTAGCACCCAAAGGTATGTAAAACATTCCCAACAAAAACTGCTCAATAGCTCGGACACTTTGTCTTCGGTATTGAAAGAACAGGCACCAAGACTGGCACACCGCATCAGTTAGATAGTTTTAACCTTAAAATCAAACATATATAAGAATTATATATACGCCCCTACCAGCTCTCGCTAGTAGGGGCTTTTTCGTATCTGGAATAAGGGAAAATACATGCAAGTAATAAAAACTTTTACGGAATTAATGGCATTGAAAATGGCGAACTCTGATAAGGAAAATCTAATTGGTCATTTAGCTGAAGTGACAGATGGAGATTTAAATGAGTTAGAGAAAAGTTGGGACGAAATAGACATCACTCTGATTTTGTTCGATGAGAGCGATACCAATCAAGACCTCGATCATATGGATGAACAAACCAAGCTTCTGATTGATTTCGTCACTAATCACCCAGAGTACGTGCTGCTTATCGGCTCTATGGTCATAGCGTTAGGTGTACTTAACGACTAAGGCTCAGGCTGTTACCTAGCCGGGCATTCTACCTCTCAACTTCATCCAATCCAGACGCTACTCGCTCACGTTGATAGCTAGTCGTCACTCACACCGCAATATTTCGCATTATTACCGACAGGAGATTATCTATGAACCAACGCAAAGTAGACCCAGACTTCCCTAATGCTGACACTCAAGATGATCAGCACCAAGAGATTAATCATTTCGATCAAATCGTATTAACAGGTGCAGCATCGAAACTAGCAGGGACTGGCAAGGTTTTGTACGAAGTGGCGTTGCATAATGAAGAAAAGCAACTCTACTTCAGGATTGTAGGGCAGCAAGGTGGCTCAGGACTTCATTCAAAAGAGTGGCTATCCGTAAATACCATGCTTGAACTTATAGAAGCGCAGAAAGATAAACCATGGAAAAGTCAGCTGTACAAGCAGTTGTTTAATGGAGGTTCAGCAAACAACCATTCGTTCTGTTCTGTAATAATTCGGGACTTAGGTTTAGCATCAAAGACTGATTCATCACGCTACTTACATGTACTTTCAACAGACTTCGAAGATAAGAAAAGTGCATTACTGGCACTCGCCAAATCTCAAACCACATCTAAGAAAAAATAACCCTACCAGACAGTAAGACGACAGAAGAAATTTGCTAGGTCGATGAGTTGTAACCTGTTTACTTCATCAGGTGATTAACGCCAACGAACGATGAGTAATACAGTCACCACTGATATCACCACTCGACGGATTTCAAATTTCTTGAGTTATCACTGGAAGAGTTAATGACGAGATCAGAATACTCACCTCGAACCAAGCCATTTCCTAGTTTTCATACCGCGCACTACACAAGAGTGCATTCCTAACAAACTAAAAAGAGAATTTATTATGAAACTATTCTTTTCAAAGAATAAGCTGACTTTACCTGTCAGTGTGGATCTTCAAGATACTTTAAACCGAGTGATCACCGATTCAGGTAAATGGACACCCATGATCCAATCAGTCGTGATTAACTTTCGAGAAAAATCATACTGTCCTGAGAGTGGTGGCTACCATCCTGTGGAAATCCGTATCACTAGGCTTAATGACCAATGGGTTTTCGATTACATCACTGACTTTAGTTACTGCGGATTGATGCCTGAACTAGAGAAAGAAATAGACTTTGATTTTGGTCATGGAGTAGCTTACATCCGATACATGGGTGAAGTTTCCATTACTGAAGCCAGTGTCGCTGAGTTCTATTCGATGTGGGAAACCAACTTCCTAAACTACATCGGAATGGACTGCTTTGATGAGATAAAAGTCACGGTGGATTAGTCCATCACTAAACAATCAAGTTGAAAGCATCAAGTGAGGGATAGCTAATTTTAACGAGTTTACTTGGTTGTTAAGTGGTTAACTGCTCCCATTGCTTATATGGAATCCACGTATT
>NZ_CAWNBB010000078.1:0-36569 GCF_963872585.1 Vibrio sp. 10N.222.47.A9
GTTTGTTACCGAAGTAACTGCCATTCCTAAGAATGACGTTTTGATATTCATCAACGAGTGCCCACACAGATTGATAGGTTTAAATTGTTAAAGAGCTTCACTTGTTGAGCGTTCCTTTTAAGTAAGGAGCCTCTCGAAGTGGACGGCCATTCTAGCGAATTAACATTCAGTGTCAAACACTTTTTGAAAATTAATTTTTTGTCGCTTTCCGTCTGACTGATTGTTGCTGAAGCCTTGTGGCGTCTGCCGTCTCAGTGGTGTCGCATTATAGGGAACCCACTCAGCTTAGCAACTACTTTTTCATAAAAAATGAATAAATAGGGGTTAACTGCCTAATAGTTCACCTAAACAGAAAAAAGAGAACATTTCTGCTCTCTTTTCGCTCAAAATCCAAAAGAATTCTTAGATAAATGCGTAAGCATCTGCGTACATATGGTCACGCTTTGCTTCTTTATTCTGAGTAAACATGTCTCTTGCAGCGCCTGCCATTTCGAAACGACCCGCAATGTAGATATCGAAATCAGCTAATGATTCGAAACTTTGCGTGATTGCTTCTAATACATTACCCGTTTGACCGTTCCAAACTTCAGGTGCTTCTTCTACTACTGGTACAAAATGCACATTGCTGTGTTTTGCTGCAATGTCGACAAGCTCTTCTTTCGCATACAGCTGACACTCATCTTTTGCACCCCAGTATAGATGAATCTCTTTTTTACTGTTCTGCGCGATGCAGTGATCGAGAATAGAGCGCACGTAGCTAAAGCCAGTACCACCAGCAATTAGTAACAGAGGACGATCGCTTTCTTCTTTAACCCACGCATCACCGTGCGGAGCATCAATAGCTATATCGCCATCTTCAGCTTGCGCTTTCTTCATTGCCTCAACGACTTCTGAAGCGTAAGCATTGTGCTCAGCTGCACCAATGTGTAACTCAAGCTCGCCTTCATGGCGACAAGGGCTGCTTGCAATCGAAAATGGACGCTTATCTTTCTCGCCCATTTCAACCATCAGATATTGGCCCGCTTTAAAAGCGACCGGTGTTTCTGGGTGAAGTAGGATTTGATAAGTATTACAAGCCAAAGGCTCGATAGACTTCACTTTACATTTAATAGTCATGTTCTTCCTCTTACTAACCCTTAATCGGCAAAGGTTAGAACTAAATTACTTTCTGCAAATGCTTGGCAAGCAAAAATCCAGCCTTGTTGCTGCTCTTTCTCTGTGAGCATGGGTTCAAGATGGTAACTCACTTGCCCTTCTAATTTTCTGCACATACACATCGCGCATGCGCCGACTTGGCAACGGTTTGGGAAATAGATATCGCTGTTGAGCGCAGCATCCAAGACCGTTTGCCCTTTTTCTACGGTAAAACTGATGTTTTCTGGGTATAAGACTACTTGGTAGCTCATGAAATTCCTAGCTGTTCCCAGATGCTATCAATCTTTTTAACAACATCAGGATCTTTTGTGATTGGAACACCCCACTCACGCAGGCATTCGCCTTCCCACTTATTGGTCGCATCTAGACCCATTTTTGAGTGTCCTGTTTCATTCTGTAGGAACAACGTATCTCTAGCCGGATCCATTCTTGTGGTCACCGCCCAAATAATGTCATTCCAATCACTCACGTTGACATCGCTGTCACACACGATAACAAACTTGTTCTCATCAAATTGAGACCAAACCGCTTCCATGATTTTCTTACCATTACCTGCAGCTTGCTTATCAATAGACACCACAACCATGTTGGCATTATCGTTTTGCAGGTGAATATCAATAATTTCAGGTTGAGTCTTGGTTAACTCAGCTAAGCTGCCCTCTATATGTTCACTATTTACAGGTGCTGATTCGACATCTGGCGATAGTGCTAACTCGGCCTCCCACTTCTTAGTGATGTCTAAGCCCATCTTAGAACCTAACCCAACCACAGGTGATGCAAAATCCAATGAATCGATTGGCGTGTGCTCTATCATCAAGCTATCGCGTGACGGATCCATATGTTCACACATAGCAGCGGTCACTTGAGACCAGTCTCGTGCATTCACATCTTCATCGCACACCAATACAAACTTGGTGTACATGAATTGGCGTAAGAAAGACCATACCCCCATCATCACTCGCTTGGCGTGACCTGGGTATTGCTTCTTCATGGTCACTACTGCCATTCGGTATGAACAACCTTCAGGCGGTAGATAGAAATCTTCAATCTCTGGGAACTGCTTTTGAAGAATAGGAACAAACACTTCATTTAACGCAACACCCAATACCGCAGGCTCATCAGGTGGACGGCCAGTATAGGTGCTGTGATAGATAGGGTTTTCGCGCATGGTTACATGAGTAATAGTGAACACATGGTGCTTTTCTTTCTCGTTGTAGTAACCAGTATGATCTCCGTAAGGCCCTTCGTCCGCGAACTCATTCGGGTCGATGTAACCTTCCATCACGATTTCCGCACTTGCAGGAACGTCTAAATCATTGCTGATTGATTTAACAACCTCAGTTTTACTACCGCGTAGTAAGCCTGCAAACGCGTATTCCGATAAAGTATCCGGCACTGGCGTAACCGCACCAAGAATGGTGGCAGGGTCTGCTCCAAACGCTACAGAAACTGGGAATGGTTTACCTGGGTTAGTTTCCATCCAATCACGCAGATCAAGCGCTCCGCCACGGTGGGCTAACCAACGCATAATGACTTTATTCTTGCCGATTTTTTGCTGGCGATAGATGCCTAAGTTTTGGCGTTTCTTATTAGGACCGCGAGTAACCGTTAATCCCCATGTTAGCAATGGCGCAACATCGTCGGCCCAACAGCTCATCACGGGGATTTTATCTAGGTCGACGTCATCACCCTGCCATATCACTTGTTGGCATGCCGCTTTACGAAGACGTTTAGCTGGCATATTTAAGACTTGCTTAAACACCGGCAGTTTATCAAGAGCATCTTTAAAGCCTTTTGGTGGCTCAGGTTCCTTTAGGTAAGCTAACAACTTACCCACTTCACGCAGTTCTTTCACTTCCTGACGACCCATACCAATAGCCACACGATTAGGTGTACCAAATAGATTGGTTAAAACAGGCATGTCATAGCCTATTGGATTTTCAAATAAAAGAGCCGGGCCACCAGCACGTAGAGTACGGTCGCTAATCTCGGTCATTTCATAGTCTGGATCGACTGGGTGAGAAATGCGTTTCAACTGACCAATACTTTCAAGATGGTCGATAAAATCACGTAAATCTTTAAAACTCATAGGACTTCTACAGGCTGATTATTCTGCGCTCAGTATATCAAAAAGGGTGACGCTGAGATCCCCCTTTTTAGTGTGGTTATTGAGAGGCAAAATCCACTTCACGGTAATGCTTGCTCGATCAAAGAGCTCTTCACCTGAGGGTTATCATTGACAAGATCTTGCAACCATCGCGTATGACCTTGTTTGGCTAATTCACGGGCTACTAATGGCGCTTCATCGGCAATCGCCATCCTAGAGACAAGAAACTCCTTCACCTCTTCTGATAGCGGGTTAACCTTGGTAAGCAAAGTAATCGCTTCATCTTTCAAACGAGGGTTCTTAGTCGCAGCCATTACTTGTTCAAGTGCGAACGCTTGTTTGGTTTCAGCAAGGCGGACTAGCTCAGCTTGGCTATGATAATCGGCCTTCATTCGCCATAGAATCTTGTAGACCTCTGGGTCTTCGCTCACTTGCGCTAATCGAACCACCACCTCAGTAGAAGGTAGCCAGCTAACAATCGAGGAGGCCGTGAGTTGCTTAGTCAGATAATCAACCGCTTCAGGAGACAAACTGTCTAGCTCTCTGATTAACAATGCTTCTCGTGTTTGAACTTGATGCTCAGATCCAGATAACCACTCTTTTAGGTCGAGTTCTTGTTTCTCTGCATCTAACACAAACACCAGCGTCTTCTGGTCTTGGCGCCACTGTTTGATGAGCCGGTTGGCAATCGAAGGGTAATTAAAGGCAGGTACCGTAAACTCATAACCATCTCCACGCTCTAAAACTTGGTAAGTTGGCGTGATAGCGAGTTGCTGCTCAATGAAGATAGACATCTTGGGGGTGAGGACAATTTTTTGCTGTTCGAGCTTCTTCAAGAGTTGGTAACGAGCCACTTCTTGTTGGGGAAATGTCAGACGCTCAAGCGCGAAGCGCAGCGAATTAACTTCGTCACGTACGACAAATTCGAGTAATTCAGCAGTTTTCAGTTTTACTTGATCATTCTCAAGCCAAGACTCTACTGTAAGTGGAGACATCTCGGTGGCATAGCTCATACCGACCGGGGAAAGTAACAGTGAAGTAGACAGGAGTAATGATGACAACAGTCCATGTTGCATTTTAACTTCCTTTTAACACTTTTGCTCATTCTGCAAGCTGTCGCTATAAAATGCAAATAAAAAGCGCCACCCGAAGGCAGCGCTTTTTAATAACTATCAGCTAATCAAGACTACTGACGACGCATTGCGTCAAAGAACTCATCGTTCGTTTTAGTCATTGCTAACTTGTCGATAAGGAATTCCATTGCATCAGTTTCGCCCATAGGGTGAACAATCTTACGCAGGATCCACATCTTCTGTAGTTCATCAGGCTTAGTAAGAAGCTCTTCACGACGAGTACCAGAGCGGTTGAAATCAATCGCTGGGAATACGCGCTTTTCAGCAATCTTACGGTTAAGGTGCAGTTCCATGTTACCTGTACCTTTGAATTCTTCGTAGATTACTTCATCCATCTTAGAACCAGTATCAACCAGTGCAGTTGCGATGATAGTTAAGCTACCGCCTTCTTCTACGTTACGTGCCGCACCGAAGAAACGCTTTGGACGATGTAGAGCATTCGCATCAACACCACCAGTAAGAACTTTACCTGATGAAGGAATCACAGTGTTGTAAGCACGAGCTAGACGAGTGATTGAGTCCAGTAGGATAACCACATCTTTCTTGTGTTCAACAAGACGCTTCGCCTTCTCGATTACCATTTCTGCTACTTGTACGTGGCGAGATGCTGGCTCATCGAAAGTCGATGCGATTACTTCGCCTTTAACTAGGCGCTGCATTTCTGTTACTTCTTCTGGACGCTCATCGATAAGTAGAACCATTAGTTCACACTCAGGATGGTTGCGTGCAATGCTTTGTGCAATATTTTGCAGAAGCATTGTTTTACCTGCTTTAGGCGGAGCAACAATCAGACCACGCTGGCCTTTACCTATAGGTGAAGCAAGGTCAAGAATTCGAGCTGTGATATCTTCAGTCGCACCATTACCCGCTTCCATCACCATACGTTCGTTGGCGTGAAGAGGAGTCAGGTTTTCAAAAAGGATTTTGTTACGAGCGTTGTCTGGCTTGTCGTAGTTAACCGTGTTTACTTTAAGCAGTGCAAAGTAGCGTTCGCCATCTTTAGGTGGACGGATTTTACCGCCAATCGAGTCACCGGTGCGAAGGTTAAAACGACGAATCTGGCTTGGTGATACGTAAATATCATCTGGCCCAGCAAGGTACGAACTGTCGCCGCTACGCAGGAAACCAAAACCGTCTTGAAGAATTTCTAGAACACCATCACCAAAGATGTCTTCACCACTTTTTGCATGCGCTTTAAGGATGGAGAAGATAATGTCTTGTTTTCTTAGGCGAGCTTGATTTTCAAGACCTAGGCTTTCGCTAAGTTTAACAAGTTCAGACACAGGTCTGTTCTTCAGTTCAGTAAGATTCATAGTGGTGGAAGTTTGTTTAGTCAAAATAGGATCTGTTTTCTTAAGTTAAGAAGGAGTTGGTCACAGGATCGACCAAGAAGAGAAATTCGTTCAATTAACGTGCGATAAATTAGCACTAAAACTAAGACTAGTCCATAGCTTAGAAAAAACAAAACCGCGCATTTGTTAACTGCGCGGTTTCTTTTCAAAGGCTCACCTAATTAAAGGTTAGCGTCTAGGAACTCTTTAAGTTGAGTTTTAGACAATGCACCAACTTTAGTTGCTGCTACGCCGCCATCTTTGAAAAGAAGCAGCGTTGGAATACCACGAATACCAAATTTTGGTGGAGTTCCAGCATTTTGGTCGATATTTAATTTACCGATTGTGAGCTTGCCTTCGTACTCGTTTGCGATTTCATCAAGAATCGGCGCAATCATTTTACATGGACCACACCATTCTGCCCAAAAATCAACAAGAACAGGGCCTGCAGCATTGATTACATCGTTATCAAAACCGTCATCAGTTAGCTGCAAAATCTTATCACTCATCTTCCACTCCAATGTATTTTTTAGAACTGGTTGGATGATAACCAGTAAATAGATGCCCTATTGGAATGTATTTACTTTCGTATTGCAAGCTTAAGCTGATATTCTATAGCAATGAAAAAGACGCATATCACAGAGCAAAAGTTCGCCGACTTGGATTTACTTCCTCAAGTCATTGAAGGATTGGAGAAAAAAGGGTTCGATTATTGTACCCCTATCCAAGCCTTGGCGCTCCCGGTACTGCTCACCGGCCAAGACATTGCAGGCCAGGCCCAAACGGGTACTGGTAAAACGCTTGCGTTTCTAACTGCTACTTTTAACCACCTGCTAAAAACACCTGAGCATGAAGGGCGTAAGCCTAACCAGCCACGTGCAATTATTATGGCACCAACACGTGAACTCGCGATTCAGATCTACAACGATGCTGACTCTCTGGTTGAAAGCACGGGTATCAAAGCAGCACTCGCTTACGGTGGCGAAAGCTACGACAAGCAGCTAGGTAAGATCGAAGAAGGCGCAGATATCTTAATTGGTACTACTGGCCGTATCATCGATTTCTACAAGCAAAAGGTATTTAACCTTAACCACATTCAAGCGGTTGTGCTTGATGAAGCCGATCGTATGTTTGATCTGGGCTTTATTAAAGACATTCGCTTCTTGTTCCGCCGTATGCCTGAGCCAAAAGATCGCCTGAACATGCTGTTCTCTGCGACGCTGTCTTACCGCGTACAAGAGCTAGCGTTCGAGCACATGCACAACCCAGAGCACGTGGTTGTTGAGCCTGAGCGTAAAACAGGTCACCGCATTCAAGAAGAGCTGTTCTACCCTTCTAACGAACATAAGATGGCTCTTCTACAAACGTTAATCGAAGAAGAATGGCCAGATCGCGCAATCATCTTCGCTAACACGAAGCACAAATGTGAATCAGTTTGGGGCCACTTGGCTGCCGATGGTCACCGTGTAGGCCTGCTAACTGGCGATGTTCCTCAGAAGAAACGTGAAAAAATTCTTGAGCAGTTCACCAAAGGTGATGTTGACCTTCTTGTCGCAACTGATGTTGCAGCTCGTGGCCTACACATTCCTCAAGTAACACACGTATTCAACTTCGACCTACCTGATGATTGTGAAGATTACGTTCACCGTATCGGTCGTACAGGTCGTGCTGGTGAAAGCGGTCACTCGATCAGCTTTGCTTGTGAAGATTACGCAATCAACTTGCCACCAATCGAAGAATACATTGAGCATGCTATCCCAATGTCTGACTACGATGCTTCTGCACTACTAGAAGATCTGCCAGCACCGATGCGCTTACGTACACGTAACCCGCAACAACGCCGCTCAAACAACAATGGCCCACGCAACGGTAACCGTAAACCAAACCAGAACCGTCGCCCACGCCAACCGCGTCATAACAAGGAAGCTTAGTCGCTTATGAGTCAAACAGTGTCACCCCCGCTTTATGCTGCAATCGACCTCGGGTCGAACAGTTTTCATATGCTCGTTGTGCGTCACATCGATGGCAGCGTACAAACCATGGCTAAGATTAAGCGTAAAGTGCGTTTAGCAGCAGGCTTAAATGAAAATAATGCGCTTAGTACAGAAGCTATGCAGCGCGGTTGGGACTGTTTGAGTCTCTTTGCAGAGCGACTGCAAGATATTCCGAAAGAAAATATCCGCATTGTGGGTACAGCGACCCTACGTACCGCTATCAATGTGGATATATTTCTAGAGAAAGCGAACCAGATCCTTGGTTACGACATCAATGTTATCTCTGGTGAAGAAGAAGCTGCGACTATCTATAAAGGCGTAGCACACACTTCTGGTGGCAGCGGCCGCCGACTGGTCGTTGATATTGGTGGCGCAAGCACCGAAATGATCATAGGTGAAGGCTTCTCAGCGAAAGCACTAACTAGCCTGAAGATGGGCTGTGTTACCTGGCTTGAGCGTCACTTTAAAGATCGCCAATTAACCGCAACCAACTTTAACAACGCCATTGAAGCGGCTAAGTCTACGTTGGCTCCTATTCTTGATAGCTACACTGATATCGGATGGGATGTGTGTGTTGGTGCCAGTGGTACCGTTCAAGCACTGCAAGAAATCATGTTGGCGCAAGGCATGGATGAAGTCATTACTCATGCCAAACTTAAGCGTCTACAGAAACAAGCTATGATTACCGAGCGCTTGGAAGAGCTAGAAATAGAAGGATTGACCCTAGAGCGTGCATTAGTGTTCCCAAGTGGCCTTTCTATTCTTATCGCTATTTTTGAGCTACTTGAAATTGATTCAATGACACTCGCAGGCGGTGCACTCCGTGAAGGCCTAGCCTACGAGATGGTGGATGAACTTCGCCAAGAAGATATTCGTGCGCGTACCATCAAGAGCGTGCAATCACGTTACCAAATGGACGTAAGCTACGGTGAACAAGTTGCTGTCGTTGCACAAACTCTGTTAGAGCAAGCAGGCGCCGAAACATGGGTTTCAGAACCACAAGCTGGCGTGCTATTGCAAACCGCAGCTAAGCTTCATGAGATTGGTTTAACCATCGATTTCAAAAAAGGTGGCGAGCACAGCGCTTACCTACTGCAGAACTTAGACCTGCCTGGCTTTACTCGAGCGCAAAAGCACTACTTGGGTGAGTTAACACGTCGCGACCGTGAACAGTTAACCTCATTGCCAGAGCAACATGCAATCTCAGGCACCAGCAGCAAGCGTATTTTACGAATTCTGCGTTTAGCTATTTTGCTGACCCACCGTCGCAATCCAGCGCTAGAGCCTGAGTTTAAGCTTGCAACCGATGGTAACAACCTGACCTTAACGCTTTCTAAGCAATGGCTAGCAGACAACCCGCTGACCGCTGCTGAGCTAGAGATCGAGTCGAATAGACAAACCGATATTGGCTGGCCATTGAATATTGAATGCCTCTGATATTAGTATCTGACGCTAGAAATTAAAAAAGCCCAAGTTAGTAGCCTAACTTGGGCTTTTTCTTATCGCTGCATTAATGCTTTGTGTTACAAATCTCAAACTTAAGCGTTAACACCTGTCGCTTTAAAATCAGGGTTCACTGCGGTTAACTTCTTAACCACGTAATTAAGAAGCACACCGTACATAGGTACGAACAAACCTAAGCTAATGATGAGTTTGAATCCGTAATCAACCAACGCAATCTCAGTCCAGTGCTCAGCCATGAATGGATCTGGGCTTTGGTAGAAGGCAATCGCAAAGAACGCGATGGTATCAATGGCATTACCAAAAAGTGTCGAACACGTTGGCGCAACCCACCATTGCTTCATTTGGCGTAAGCGGTTGAACACATGCACATCCAAGATCTGACCGAGCAAATAAGCCATGAAGCTTGCCGCTGCGATGCGTGCAACAAACAGGTTGAACTCGCCTAGTTGGCTAAAGCCTTGGAATGAACCTTCAAAGAACACCACAGACAATAAATAAGAAACGGCCAGTGCAGGCAACATCACTAAGAAAATGATTTTACGAGCAAGCTGCGCGCCAAAAATGCGTACTGTGAGATCGGTCGCTAGGAAGATAAACGGGAAAGTGAAAGCACCCCAAGTGGTGTGCATACCGAAGACGGTAAAAGGTAGCTGAACCAAATAGTTGCTTGACGCAATAATGACCAAATGGAACAAAACTAATAGTGCTAGGGCTTTGCGCTGTTGCGCAGGGGTAAAGTTACTCATGCTGTACCTTTTTAGTTTGGTTTGGGGGTGAGGGAACCCAAATCGAGTCATTTCTTCGAATAATCCAAGAAAGCTCTTACCAATAATGTGAATTAAAAATGTTTCTATAATTTGCTCTATTGAGCGGCGGGCGATTATACATTAATCAATATTGGCTGCAATGGTGAGAACAAACGCAAACGTTTATCCTAACTTTTATTGATGAATGACGCTAGAAGCTCTGTTTTAAAAGCTAAGTTTTTAAAAGCAATGCTAAAAATCAAAAACCACGCTTGAAGTTAAAAACCGCGCTTAAAAAGGGTCGCGAGATAATCAAACTCTTCTCGGCTTTCTTCAGCGTTTAACGACTCAAACCAAATTGATTCACTGTAATGCTCAGACTTTAAGAACATTCGACAATCTTCAAAATCAATCAACCAAGAGTGCATATCGGCGTCCCATTGCTTTTCAACAACTGACGCTGACAGCAATGCCACCAGCTTTTCACCTAACACTTCGTAAGAATCAAAATCAAAACTCGGAGACGTAATCAATAAACGCCCTTCCTCAGCCAAATACTCTCTTAAGCCAAATTCTGTTGGTGTTGTCATGTCCCTATCAACCTTATTCTTTTTCTATGAGCTAATCGTTTTTATAAGCTAAACACTTCTGAAAACTAGCAATTAGCCGTGTGTGGTGATGTGTTCTTGAATCAAATCTAAGAATGGATCAGCGTACTTATCGAGTTTGCGTTGACCGACACCATTCACTGCTAACATCTCGCCATAAGATGTGGGTAGGATTTCAGCCATATCAATCAGCGTCGCGTCACTGAATACCACATAAGGTGGTAAGCCATCTTCATCTGCAATCGACTTACGCAGCTTTCGCAGTTTCGCAAACAGCTTCTTATCGTAATTCTTGCTACTGAGTTTATCAGACTTAGCATTACGCACCGCGGTATCTAAACGAGGTACAGCCAGCTCCAAAGACATCTCTCCGCGCAGTAACGGACGGGCTTCTTCTGTTAACTGTAATGTCGAGTTACGAGTAATGTTCTGGAACAGCAAGCCTTTGTGAATCAACTGACGGAAGATACTTATCCAGTAATCGTGGCTATGGTCGCGGCCAATGCCGTAGGTAGACAATTTATCGTGGCCATTATCACGAACACGGATGTTCTGCATGCCACGCATCACTTCCACCACGTAGCCCATACCAAACGACTGATTTACACGGTACACACAAGACAATGCCTTCTGCGCTTCTTTAGTCGCATCAAAATGCTTAGGTGGATCGAGGCAGATATCGCAGTTGCCACATTGCTTCTCGCGATATTCGCCAAAATAGTTCAATAGAACCTGACGACGACAGGTTTGCGCTTCGGCAAAGGCACTCATCGCGTTCAACTTGTGCATCTCAACTTGTTTCTGTGGGCCTTCTTCTTTCTCATCCAGCATGCGACGCAGCCAACCCATATCAGCCGGGTCAAACAGCATCATCGCTTCAGCAGGTAAACCATCACGACCCGCACGGCCAGTCTCTTGATAGTAAGATTCGATATTGCGTGGAATATCAAAGTGCACCACAAAGCGCACGTTGGGTTTATTGATACCCATACCGAAGGCCACAGTCGCTACCACGATCTGAATATCATCACGTTGGAAAGCTTCTTGAACGTAAGCACGTTCGTCGGTATCCATGCCAGCATGGTAACCCGCAGCGCGAATACCGTTATTGCACAGCTTCTCGGTCACCATCTCCACTTTCTTGCGACTACCACAGTAGATGATGCCGCAATTGCCTTTCTGTGTTTCTAGGTAGCGAACCACCTGTGACACGGGCTTATGCTTCTCAACCAAGTTGTAACGAATATTAGGGCGATCGAAGCTACCTAAATGCGTATGCGGATCCACCAACTGCAAACGCGAGATAATATCTTTGCGCGTTGCATCATCAGCGGTTGCCGTTAGCGCCATATAAGGCACATGCGGAAAATACTGTTTAAGCTGGCCTAATGATGCATATTCAGGGCGGAAATCGTGTCCCCACTGAGAGATACAGTGCGCTTCATCGACCGCAATCATCGAAAGCGGTAAGCCTTGTAGACGCTCGATAAAGTCACGCATCAACACGCGCTCTGGCGAGACATACACCATTTTCAACTGACCTGAGTTCATACGATTAAAGACCGAGATCAGGTTCTCTCGCGGCATCGACGAGTTAATGCACTCTGCCGCGACACCGTTGGCTTTCAACTGATCAACCTGGTCTTTCATCAACGAAATCAGCGGTGAGATAACCAGAGTCAGCCCTTCACGAACCAAAGCCGGGATTTGGTAACACAGAGATTTACCGCCACCGGTTGGCATAATCACCAAGCTGTCTTTGCCCTCAACGGCCAAATCAATGACCTCTTGCTGACCATCGCGAAAGCTTTGATAGCCGAACACATCTTGCAAGATGGTTTGCGCATCATTCGCGGGAGTTGGTATTTGCTCAGCAATCAGAGTGGCGGTCATTATGGTTCCTAATCGAGGTATGAAATCAGCAAGCATCTTCGGCAAGCAAGTCGCACATTGTAGAGGGGAACGCTGGCGAATTAAACCGCAAATTGTTAGGTGAAAAGGGTTATCGCTCCTATACTGACCAACTCTCTTATAAATCTTATTAATAAGCACTCAGTGCTAGAGAAAGATGCATGACACAGGAAGAACAACAACGTACGCGCCAGGGAGTTTTGCTTGCCGTCGGCGCCTACACCATGTGGGGGATCGCCCCTATATATTTCAAATCTTTAAGTGACGTTTCCCCGTTAGAGATCCTTAGCCACCGTGTAGTATGGTCCTTTTTCCTACTCGCTTTCTTACTGCACATTGGCCGCAGCTGGCGTAAAGTCCGCGACACCCTGACCTCGAAACCAAAAATGCTCTATTTGGTGGCGACGTCTATTTTGGTGGGCGCTAACTGGCTTATTTTTATTTGGGCGGTGAATTCCAATCACATGCTTGATGCCAGCTTGGGGTATTACATCAACCCACTGATTAACGTGTTGCTCGGGATGCTCTTCCTCGGCGAACGCTTACGTAAGCTGCAATGGTTTGCAGTGGCTCTTGCTGCGATTGGCGTATTAATCCAATTAATTGCCTTCGGTTCAGTGCCGATCGTCGCCATTGCCCTAGCCTTTAGCTTCGGTTTTTATGGCTTACTGCGTAAAAAGGTGAGCTTAGAAGCGCAAACAGGTTTGTTCATTGAGACTCTGGTTATGTTGCCTCTCGCAGCAACGTACCTACTGTTTATTGCTGATAGCCCAACCTCGGACTTCTCAATGAACCCGATGCAACTCAATCTATTATTGGTTGCGGCTGGTGTTATTACCACCATTCCACTGCTGTGCTTTACTGGCGCTGCAACACGCTTGAAGCTATCGACCCTCGGCTTCTTCCAGTACATTGGACCAAGCTTAATGTTCTTGTTAGCGGTGCTGATTTATGGCGAAGCGTTTACCAGTGACAAAGCGATTACCTTCGCCTTTATTTGGGGAGCGTTGGTGATATTCAGCTTTGACGGTCTGCGTAACAACAGAAAGAACAAACGCGCTAAGCAGTAACACTGATCGTTTTTTACAAGACAATCCCTTAATACGAAGATAAGCTTGGTTGAATTGATGACTATTTAACCAAGCTTTTTTGTACCATGGATAAAGTCCACTACTACTCTACCCCAACAGAAGATATCAGCCTGATCCAAGCTCAATACCAAGAGTTTGCTTTTCAGCGCCACTATCATTTGGACTTTCACATTGGTTTAATTACCCAAGGACAACAGAAATTCGTCTATAAAGGGACGAGCCATAATGTTGGTGCTGGCCAAGTTGTTATCATGCCACCCGATGAGCTGCATGATGGGCACTCCAAACTCGATTCGGGTTATCAAGTCAGTGTGTTTGCAGTTTCTCCCCAATGGTTTCAAGATCTTGCCGATCCCAAGCAAAATGGTCACACATTAGGCTTTTCTGAGTTGATCCTCTCCGATCAAGCTGCATTTTCACAATTGCGCAACTTACACGGCCTATTAATCCATCAAAACATCAGCCAGCTCGCTCAAGATTGCTTACCTTTCGAAGGGTTCTCGACGATTGTCGATCGTTATGCGAAATTTGGATCGAAGAGTGACATCAAACTGGGTAATCAATCGATTGATACGCTAAAAGACTATTTAATGGCGAATTTGGATCAACCAGTGCGATTAGAACAATTGTCTGAGTTGTGTGGTTTAACCACGACTCAATTCCAACGCCATTTTAAAAACAGAATGGGCATTACGCCTTATGCATGGCTGAGCCGTTTACGTATGGAACAGAGCATGCGTCTGATTAAGTCTGGGATATGTGGTACCAAGGTCGCGCACCAAGTAGGCTTCTATGATCAAGCACACTTCTCTAAGGCTTTCAAAACCACGTTCGGCGTCCCACCGTCACAAATCAACTAAGTGTTGATAATTTACAATTGCTCGATTTCAAATCGCGGTAAGCTACGCTCAATACGATTACTTATTTAAAAATAGCGGCAACGTTATTGAGAACTGACGATGAACGAAGTCACCATACTGATCACCCTAGCCTCTATTCACTTCATCGCTTTGATGAGCCCCGGCCCTGATTTTGCGTTAGTCGTGCAAAATGCGACGCGTCACGGACGACAGACAGGCTTGTACATTGCGCTTGGTTTATCTTGCGGGATCTTGCTGCACTCATTGCTGAGCCTGGCGGGAATCAGTTACCTAGTCCACCAACAACCGACATTATTTGCCATTATCCAACTAGCCGGCGGTAGCTACTTACTGTACTTAGGTTACGGAGCACTTAAAGCAACCTGGCAAATCATTCAGAACCACGATGATGATGCCGATATCGTCAATTCCAACGATCTGATTCTGACCAATAAGCGTCAGGCATTTTCGAAAGGGTTTGCGACCAATATTCTCAACCCAAAGGCTTTGGTGTTCTTTATCAGCTTGATGTCGAGCCTAGTGCCTGCCGACATGTCTCTATCAGGTAAAGGCTTTGCGCTTATCATCCTATTTGGTCTGTCTCTGTTTTGGTTCTCACTACTGGCGTGGATGCTTTCGACTAAGGCATTGCAAAAGAAACTCAGCGAAGCAACGGTATACATCGATGGCTTATGTGGCGTGGTATTCAGCCTTATTGGCGTGAGTATTCTTTGGCAGTCGCTGTCCGGTTTAATCGCTTAAATTCGAATCAAGATTACAATTCGTTAACAACACTCTGGCTATCTCATCTTTCCACTGCCAATCTAGCTCTGCATATTAAAAGGAGAAGATCATGCAGTGGAAAACAAAACTAACAACCCTCGCCACTTCTACCCTACTTTTTGCCTCTCACGTCAGTTGGGCAAATCAAGCTGCCGATTCCGTCGCACCCGAACAAAGTAGTGGTTTAGAAACCAAACAGCTCGTTAAAGCCAACGATTGGATGGTCACCGCGGCCAACCCTCTTGCCACACAAGCCGGTGCTGATGTACTTGCTCGTGGTGGTAACGCGATAGACGCCATGGTTGCTGTGCAGCTTATGCTTGGCTTAGTGGAACCTCAGTCTTCAGGTATTGGGGGCGGCGCGTTCCTTGTTTATTTTGATGGCAAGGACAAGCAACTCAAAACCTACGATGGCCGTGAAACTGCACCACTTGATGCCACACCACGTCTATTCCAAGACGAAAACGGACAACCGCTTAAATTCTATGATGCCGTGGTTGGCGGTCGTTCTGTTGGCACGCCAGGCACGGTGCAATTGCTGTGGGACACTCACCAGAAGTACGGCAAGCTCGAATGGGCATCACTGATTAAGCCTATTGCTCAGCTGGCTGAAGAAGGTTTTACTATTAGTCCACGTTTAGCCACCTTGATTGAAAATGACCAACAGCGACTAAGCCGCTTTGCCACTACCAAAGCCTACTTCTTCAATGCTGATGGCAGCCCGAAAGCCGCTGGCACGCAACTTAAGAACCCTGAATACGCGGCAACGTTAAACGCTATCTCGAAGGATGGTGCTAAAGCCTTCTACCAAGGTAAGATCTCTGCCGACATTATCAATACCGTGCAAACCGCGAAAGGTAACCCGGGCGTATTAGCACAGAAAGACTTCGACGCTTATTCGATTAAGCAGCGCGAGCCGGTTTGTTCCGCTTATGAGAGCTACCAAGTGTGCGGAATGGGTCCACCAAGTTCAGGTGCATTAACGGTTGGGCAGATCTTAGCGATGACCGAGCAGTTTGACCTCAAATCATGGGGACCAAACGACGCGAAATCTTGGCAAGTGTTAGCAGATGCTTCTCGCCTAGCCTTTGCAGACCGTGGTATGTACATGGCGGATCAAGATTATGTGCCAATGCCTACCCAAGGGTTAGTGAATACTGACTATTTGCAGGAACGTGCTCAGTTAATTACCGCAGGTAAGGCATTGGCAAGCGCATCTTCAGGCACACCGCCGTGGGATCACGCGATGCAGAGAAGCCAAGATGTTTCTATTGAATTGCCGTCCACCAGCCACTTCAATATTGTAGATAGCGATGGCAATGTCGTGTCGATGACCACCACCATTGAGAATGCCTTTGGCTCACGCTTGATGGTAAGGGGTTTCCTACTCAACAACGAACTGACGGATTTCTCATTCAAGACCCATAACGATGGTAAGCCTATCGCCAACCGACTTGAACCGGGTAAGCGTCCACGTTCTTCAATGGCACCGACCATCATCATGCAAGGCGATAAACCTTACATGGCGATTGGCTCTCCCGGTGGCAGCCGTATCATAGGTTATGTAGCACAAGCGATCATTGCGCATACCCAATGGGACATGGATATTCAGCAAGCCATCAACCAACCGCACTTCCTAAACCGCTTCGGTACTTTAGATTTGGAAAAAGGAACATCGGCGGAAAACTTCAAACCTGAGCTAGAAAAGATGGGATTTGAGGTCAACGTTCGCGATCTTAACTCTGGTTTACACGCGATTCGCATCACAAAAGATGGTTTAGAAGGTGCTGCAGACCCTCGTCGTGAAGGTGCAGCCATTGGTCAGTAGGGAATAATCCTCCCTTTTTACTCGCTACCTTGTGCGAGATCTCTCACAAGGCAGTGAGTAAATATCGATATTTGATGACGAAATTAGTCACCTAGATTCCCTAACCAATTGAAATAAAACGATATGTATATTTATCATTCAAATAATTATATAGAAATTCGCTTATGCACCATTGCTGATAAATAAGGAATCGGTAATATGAATGGTGTCGGAAGGATGCTGACACGGAACAGGAAACGCCAAGGACTTGGTTATCTTCAGGATGAAGATTCGATTACTCAGGATGAATAATCGGCATGGATAGCGAAATGGACATTGAATGGACGCAATAGTAACTAGGATGGTTGCTACTAAGGAAAGACAATGGACACCTCTGGACGAGGAAAGGACTGAACATCAGGATGATGTAAAGGACACCGCTCAAGGAACAAGTGACGCGCGCTAACGAGGATTGTTGGCAGATCAGGATAAGATCAAGGACACCGCTAGGAAGGCGACGAAAGGAATACGCTGAAGGATAACAGCACACTATCATGGATTTGATGCATGGAGCACACTTAGTAGCCGGATTGCTGCGAGTAAGACTATAGACCCCGATGAGCGCAAGCTCTCGGGGTTTTTCTTTATCTGTCGTTTCACTTATTCTTCTCTCAAACAAATAAATCAAAGACCTTTAATTACAATTCTGACATTTAAAGCATTCACTTCTTAACCACTTCCGAGTAACGTAAGTCTTACTAGGCTCAACTAGTTTCATAACCATAATTAAACTAAGGACAAATTCATGTCACACGTTACCTTCAAAGGCGCTGCTGTACCACTAACAGGCACATTCCCACAAACTGGCGAACAAGCACCAAGCTTTGCACTGACTGCAGGCGACCTTTCTGAACTGACTCTTGCTTCTCTTGAAGGCAAGAAAGTGGTTCTAAACATCTTCCCAAGCATCGACACAGCAACTTGTGCAACGAGCGTACGTACGTTCAACGCAAAAGCAGCAGAACTTGAGAACACGGTTGTTGTTTGTATTTCGGCTGACCTACCGTTTGCCGCTGGCCGTTTCTGCGAACTAGAAGGCATTGAAGGCGTTCAACACGCTTCAACTTTCCGTTCTCCTGCATTCGCATCAGACTACGGCGTGGCGATTGCTGAAGGCCCACTAGCAAGCCTAACAACACGTGCAGTTGTCGTTGTTGATGAAAAAGGTGTGGTAACACACAGCGAGTTAGTTGCAGAGATCACTGAAGAACCAAACTACGAAGCGGCACTTGCAGCACTGTAAGTCTCACTTTGAGGCAACAATGTCTTCAGCTCATATTAACCTAATTTAGGTCGGTATCGAGCAATAAAAAAAGAGCAGCCATTGGCTGCTCTTTCTGTTTTTTATACGGATTACTTTTCAATGCTGAATAGTTTCAGATATCGAACTGTTTTCTACATGCTGAAGTAGCAGATTACAACTGTTCTAAACGAGCATAAGCCGTTACTAACCACTTGATGCCTTCACCGTTAAACGCGACTTGAACTCGACTCTGCGGGCCACTTCCCTCGAAGTTGATGATAGTGCCTTCACCAAACTTAGGGTGCTTAACGCGAGAACCCAAACTAAAACCTGTTTCGTTAAAGTTCTCTTTCACGGCGGTTTGGCTAAAGCGGCCACTGCTTGCAGGACGGCTCACTTGCGCTTTCATACGAACCTCATCCAGACAGGTCTCTGGTAGTTCACGAATAAAGCGTGACGGTTTGTGGTACTTATCCTGACCGTACAAACGACGCATCTCAGCGTAAGTGATGTAAAGCTTCTCCATCGCACGCGTCATGCCTACGTAACACAGGCGACGCTCTTCTTCTAAGCGCCCTGCTTCTTCTGCAGACATCTGACTTGGGAACATACCTTCTTCAACGCCAACCATGAATACCATTGGGAACTCTAGGCCTTTGGCGCTGTGCAAAGTCATTAACTGAACCGCATCATCAAACTCATCAGCTTGGCCTTCGCCCGCTTCCAAAGCCGCATGAGTTAAGAATGCTGTTAGCATGCTCATTTCATCCGCTTCTTCTGGTTTTTCAAACTGACGCGTTGCCGTAACTAATTCTTCCAAGTTCTCAATACGTGCCTTCGACTTCTCGCCTTTCTCTTGCTCGTACATCGCAAACAAGCCCGACGATTTGATCACGTGGTCGGTTTGCTCATGAAGCCTCAGTTCTATCGTGTCATCTTCAAGCGCATTGATAAGCTCGATAAAGCGGCTCAATGCACCCGCAGCACGGCCTGGGAGCACTTGCTCTTCTATCAGAGCAATACTGGCTTGCCACATGGTTGCACCACGGTCACGCGCCGCAAGGCGAATCGTTTCTAACGTTTTATCGCCCAAGCCACGCGTTGGTGTATTGACGACACGTTCGAATGCCGCATCATTGCTGCGGTTACTCATTAAGCGCAGGTAGCTCAAGGCATCTCTGATTTCTTGACGCTCGAAGAATCGCATACCGCCATAGATTCGGTAAGGTAGACCACCTTGAATCAAAGCTTCTTCAAGAACACGCGATTGGGCGTTATTACGATACAGCATCGCGGTATCCTCTAGCGCACCGCCTTTCTCTTGCCACTCTTTGATTTTGCTGACCGTGAAACGCGCTTCATCGAGCTCGTTATAAGCCGAGTAAACAGAGATTGGCTCACCATCGTTGCCATCGGTCCAAAGCTCTTTACCCATACGTTCGGTGTTGTTCGAGATAAGCTCGTTCGACGCCTGCAGAATGGTTTTGGTTGAACGGTAGTTCTGTTCGAGTCGAACCGTTGAAGCACCTGGGAATTCATCCAAGAACTTCTGAATATTTTCAATCTTGGCACCACGCCAGCCATAGATAGATTGGTCATCATCACCCACGATCATCACGCGACAATCTGGGCCCGCCATCATACGTAACCAAGCGTATTGGATGTTGTTGGTATCTTGAAATTCGTCGACAAGGATATGCTTGAAGCGGGCTTGGTAGTGCTCTCGGATGTGTTTCTTATCGCGCAATAGTTCATGCGATCTCAACAAGATTTCCGCAAAGTCGACCAAGCCAGCACGATCACATGCTTCTTGGTAAGCAGAGTAAATTTTTAACCACGTTTGAGTTATTGGATCATGGTAGGCGTCGATGTGATTTGGGCGTAATCCCTCGTCTTTCTTGCCATTGATCCACCAAGAAGCTTGCTTAGCAGGCCACTGCTTTTCATCAAGGTTTTGCGCCTTGATTAAACGACGTAGCAAACGAATCTGATCATCTGAATCAATGATCTGGAAATCTTCTGGCAGTTTTGCATCGAGGTAGTGAGCACGAAGGATGCGGTGACAAATACCGTGGAAGGTACCGTTCCACATGCCTGACGAGCTACCCATCATCAACTCTTCAATACGACCACGCATCTCTGCTGCCGCTTTGTTGGTGAAGGTAACCGACATGATAGAGAACGGCGATGCTTGCTCTACGCTTTGCAGCCAAGCGATGCGATGCACCAACACTCGCGTTTTACCACTGCCAGCACCTGCCAGAATAAGTAGGTTTTCTAAAGGTGCTGCGACCGCCTCACGTTGTTTATCGTTTAGGCCATCGAGTAAAAGCGAAGGATCTATCATTGGATATGCTCACTACTGGGTATTTATACATAAAAGCTGATTATAACCTAAACACTAGGCTGCGTTTAGGATAATAAGAAGAAAAAACAATCAAAAAATAACATCATACAATCAGTAACTTAATAGCCAACACATCATTAATATTGATATTTTTTATAATGCAGTGAAATTATTTCCGAGTTCTTCCTATCCTTTTTAGTAAGCAAGTTAACAACTTATTAACCTGCGATATAAAAATACTATTAAGTCCTAGAGGGAATGACTATGAAAAATTCTAATCTTGCTGTTACAGCTGCAATCACAAGTGTACTAGCGTTCGGCGGTGCAGTTCTTACATCAGCACCTGCGGAAGCAGCAGCAAAAGAGAAATGCTACGGCGTTGCAAAAGCTGGCCAAAATGATTGTGCAACCAAAACAAGTTCATGTGCGGGTACAGCCAAAGAAGACAACCAATCCGATGCATTCGTGGTCGTTCCTAAAGGACTGTGTGGCAAATTATCAGGTGGTAATACTCAATCATCATAATTGAGCTGCTTAGTATGGTGAGCTGACATTCAGCTCACCTCCACTTTCCATTAGGAGAATAGTTGTGACTCAAACTCTTCATCCCAACGCAGGGGTTGGCCTTAGAACACCGCACTTGGACTTCTTTAGCCAAAACCCAGCTTTAGTGAGTTGGTTAGAGGTGCACAGCGAGAACTACTTTTTAGCGAAATCACCGCAACGTCAACAACTGAGAGAGATTCGTCACGCACACAACATAAGTTGTCACGGCGTTGGATTGTCGCTAGGTTCTGTTGAGCGCATCAATCAACATCATCTGATGCAGTTAAAAGACCTGATTGATGATATCGAGCCCTTCTTGGTTTCTGATCATCTCAGCTGGAGTCAGACCGGCGGTCACTACTTCAATGACTTGTTACCGCTGCCTTATACCGAAGAGGCGTTAGAAGTCTTCTGCCGCAATGTCATCGAGGTTCAAGACGGCCTGCAACGCCCTATGCTGATTGAAAATCCATCGAGCTACCTTGCCTTCAAACATTCAACCATCCCAGAGTGGGAATTTTTAGCCGAGGTACAAAAGCGTACCGAGTGTCGCCTACTGCTCGATTTCAATAATATTTTTGTCTCATCTTTTAATCACGGTTTCAGCTGTGAAGAGTATCTCAATGGAATACCAGCAGACAAAGTGGAAGAGATTCACTTGGCAGGTTTTACCAAAAAGAAACTCGAACAAGGTGAGATCTGGATAGACACCCACAGCAAGCCTGTCTGTGACGAAGTGTGGCAACTCTACACGCAATGGATAGAACAACATGGTTCGCGCCATACCTTGATAGAGTGGGATTTAGATATCCCAGAGCCACAAATTTTATTGGCTGAAGCGGCCAAAGCCAGTGATATTTTGTATCAACACGACAAGTTCAACCAAAGGAGTCGCGCATCATGAGCCACTCTTTAGCTAATGTGCAATCGGAGTTTGCTAACGCCCTACGCTATCAAAACAATGGTGAGCACTGCGACATAGTGAGCGACCACTTTTCCGATGAACAGCGCATCCAGATCTACCGAAATAATTTTGTGATTAGCTTGAGTGAAGTACTGGCTGCTACGTATCCACTGACTGAAATGTTGGTTGGTGAAGAGTGCTTCCAACAAATGGCTCGTCTACATGTCTTAAGTTATCCATCAACCTCTGGTGACGTCAGTGGTTACGGTGAACACTTTGAACAAACTATCCAAGCCTTTCCTGCTGTTATCGAGGCTGCACCTTATCTCGCTGAAGTAGCTTTGTATGAATGGCAAAAAGATAGCTTGGTGAGATGCGTTTCAGTATCACATGTCGACCAACGTCCTCTTTCTCGTTTAGCTGATGTACCGCAAGAACAACAAGGTGCTTTAGTCTTTCATCTCAAAGATTCAATAACGCTAATTAATTCTAGCTATATGATTATCGCGCTTGAGCAGGCTATCTATCAGCAACAACTCGATGGGTTAGACATCAACCAACCTGAATTTGGGGTGTTAATCCGAGCGGAAAACTCACAGATTGAGAGCCATAGTTTGACGCAAGAAAGCCACCAACTGTTAACCGAATTTCAATCGGGTCAAACGCTCTCAGCGATAGACCCTTTACTACTACAACATCTGAATACTGTCATGACACTGAACGTCATCTCAGGCTTTTCAATCAATGCCGAATTGGAGACATAATATGGATAACAACACAGTCACGAACATGATGGCTCAATACGACAGTTTGATTGAGAAATCACAGGCACTTTTTGTTCCCGTACTACTTCTGTTTTGTCGCCTATGGGTGGCGTGGGTCTTCTTTAATTCAGGACTCACCAAAATAGCCACTTGGGATAGCACCCTTTACTTGTTTGAATTGGAATACCAAGTGCCTCTTTTGCCTTGGGAATTGGCCGCTTACATGGGTACCGCAGCTGAATTGATTCTGCCGGTATTCTTAGCGCTTGGCTTGTTAACCCGACCAATGGCTGCAGTGCTGTTCGTTTTCAATATCATGGCCGTCGTGTCATACCCTGTATTGTGGGCACAAGGCTTCTATGATCATCAGCTTTGGGGATTAATGATTCTTATCGTCGTGGTATGGGGAGCTGGACCATTTTCACTTGATAGAATCTTAAAAGCGCAGTTCAAAAACTAAACCTCTTTTCCATGGTCTCTAAATTTACATAGGTCCAAAACGCAAAAAACCACTCAATTGAGTGGTTTCTTTTTATCTGGAATAAACTACTTGTTTAGAAAAGCTTGTAGCTCTTCAGCAGAGATACCTTGCTCGGCTAGCTCTTTTGCTAGTAGCTGAACTTGTTCACCTTTACGAGATTCAACCACGCGTTGAAATTGGTAAATGATATCTCGCAAAGTATCAATTGGAACTTGTTTTGCCGCACTGCGAATACGCTCTTCACTTTGGTTTCCTAGCTCTTTAAGCAATTTACCAAACATGACCTTTTCAGGTGCATCTTCCATTTGTTCTAAGATGCGCGCCATTTCGTAGGTTGTTAATGACATTACAGTATTTTCCGTTGGGGACTAACGTTTCAATGAGTGACAAATATACCATGTTTTAACGTTTCGCAAACCGCCATTTGTATATTTTGTCACCCTTGAGACTTATGCCTTAGCAAACGTCGTGTGCCATGACTTACCCGCTTTGCTCGCAAGCACCAACAATGCAGGAACAATAAGGAACATTTGCAGCGCAATCATCACTTGAGACGTTAAATCAAGACGTTGCATCGTACCAACAAGCAGTCCAGAACCGCTCATTTGGAACAAGCCAAGCAACGCAGCTGCGGTACCCGCACGGTCACCAAAAGGTTCAAGTGCCTTACCGGCTGCGGCACCAAGAATCCAAGCGAAGCCAACTGAAGATAGGAAAATCGGCAGCATGAATGCGATCGCGCTAGCATGCTCAGCAAGCACCAACATAACCACACCCGCTAAGCCAAGCGTTGAAATACCGACAACCAATGCTTTGTAAGTACCAAAACGATCCATAAACTTCGGCGCAGTGAATGCAGCCGTGATGTTGATAACCGCGTTAATACCAAACCAGAACGTAAACTCATTCATCGTCAAACCTAGGTTTTCCATCAGCACAACAGGTGCAGAGGTAACGTAAGCAAGAATGACCGCCATCGCCATCAAGCATAAGGTTGCATGGAAGATGAATGATGGTGTTTTCAATACCGACCAGTAACGCTCTAATTTGAAAACCGCGACCTTTTCTGTCGCTGGATTAGACTCTTTCATTTGGAAAAACAAAATGGTGCCAACCACGACAGCGAACACAGCCATAAAGCTGAAGTTCGAGCGCCAGCCAAACTGTTGAGTCAACCAAGCACCAAGAATCGGTGCTAGTGCAGGAATAAAGCAAATTGCACCATTGAGGTAACTGATCATACGGCCACTTTTCTCAGGGCCAAATAGATCGCGAACCGTCGCAAAGGCTGCTACAGAAGTCGCACAAGCTCCTAAGCCTTGTAGCAGCCGAGCTATTAGCATCATATCAATCGATTGAGCTGCCCACGCCAAGCAAGCACTCAATGCATAGATACTAACACCTCCCAATGCAACGGTTCGACGTCCTAACTTATCAGCCAAAGGGCCTGCAAATAATTGCCCGACACCCATGGCGAATAAAAACCAAGTAATCGTATCTTGTGCTAGTGCGTGTTCCACGTGAAACGCTGTTGAAATTTGTGGCAGAGCTGGAAGATAGATATCTATAGCCAAAGGGCTAAATAGAACCAGCATTGCCAATAAAGCAACCTGCAGTTTACTAGGGGTTGGAAGCGCGTTAGAAGGCACAAGATTCTCCGAATGAGTTAATTTAGGTGCATAATAACCAACTAAAGATATGAACAAAAATGGCATATACTCATTAGCATTATTCCAAATAGGAAACTCACATGAATATCGAGAAACTATCACGCCTCGACCTCAATCTACTGGTTTGCTTGCAGGTGCTGATGGAAGAGCTGAGTGTCACTCGCACTGCGCATCGATTGTGCTTGAGTCAATCGGCTGTGAGTAAGTCGCTAGCTAAGCTTCGTGAACAATTTAATGACCCTCTTTTCACACGAAGTGCTCATGGCCTACGACCAACACCGAAAGCTGTTTTCCTTAAGCCTCGGTTAGAAACGTTGATCAACCAACTTGATGTTCTCACTCAGCCTGAGACATTCATTCCCAACAATAGTGACCACAGCTTTCACATTGCTGCCGTTGAGAGTGTGTACCCGCTGATTCTTCCTCACTTCTTACCGGCGATATTTCGACAAGCACCTAAGGTCAATATCAACACCCACGCGTGGACCGAACAAACCTTTAAGAAGCTACAGCTTGGGGAGTTAGATATCGGACTCACAGGCAAAGACATCGACATCAACGACGCGCGCTTAACTATGCTGCCGCCAGACGACATCTGCGAACAAGAGATCTACCGTGATGCACAGATGTGTGTCTTAAGGCGTAACCACCCTGCTCTGAGCGGTAAATGGGATTTGGGAACCTACCTTGCGCAGCGTCATGTACAAGTAAGATGTGATGGGAACGATCGATGGCTGCTTGACTACAAACTTGCCGACCTTGGTCATCAACGTGATATCGCGATTTCTGTTCCAGACTTCAATAGCGCCGCAAGCCTGTGTACCTACACCGACTTTGTGTTTACCGCACCAAGCCACTTTACTTACCTCGTCGCTAAGCAACTCGACTTAGTGGTTGTTCCTTTACCAATGGAATTCCCACCGATGGCATACACTTTGTTTTGGCATCGTGACAGAGAAAATGACCCAGCCTTAACTTGGTTGCGAGATATCATCAAAGAAAAAACTCTGCACCTTAGATAAAAATGGCGTACAGCGTTTGCAGCAAACGAACAAAAGCGCTAGCTTATTGACCTAATAAGTCCCCTCGCATGTATATCGACTGTGAGTGTTAACAAGGACCCTAACAATAAGGATAAACATAGATGCATAATATCACTGCTGAACGCGTTGCTGCGGTTCGAGCTTGGCTTGAAACAAACAACCTAGATGCCGTTATCATTCCACACGAAGACGAATATCTAGGTGAATACGTTCCCGCTCATAACGAGCGACTTCACTGGTTAACAGGTTTCACTGGCTCTGCAGGTGCCGCTGTTATCACTCGTGAAACTGCTGCTATTTTTGTTGATGGTCGCTACACCGTTCAGGTTCGTAAGCAAGTACCAGCAGAGTTATTTGAGTATCGCCACCTTATTGAAGAACCGGCTTTAGATTGGATCATCAATTCATTGCCACAAGGTAGTAAGGCTGCATTCGACCCACGCATGCACACCGCGGCGTGGTTGAAAGGCGCACAAGCAAAACTAGCAGAGAAAGTTGAGCTAACAACGCTCTCAGCAAACCCAATTGATGAGCTTTGGTCTGATCGCCCTGAGCCTGTGGTATCTGATGTTCGCCTAATGGCAACAGACGCCGTTGGTCAATCAAGTGAAAGCAAACGCGCTGAAATTGCAGGCCTACTAAAAGCCAAAGGTGCAGATGCCGCAATCCTTACTGAACTAGACTCTATTTGCTGGTTACTCAACATTCGTGGTTTGGACGTATCACGCCTACCTGTTGTGTTGTCTAATGCAATCATTCACGCTGATGAAAGCGTCGATTTCTTCCTAGACCCAGCACGCATCCCGGCTGGCTTTGAAGCTCACGTTGGTAATGGTATTCGCGTTTCTCCCCCATCAGAGCTTGAAGCGCGCCTTCAATCTTTAGAAAGCAAAAATGTGTCTGTCGATTCAGGCACGAGCAATGCTTGGTACACGCTTGTTCTACAAAACGCTGGCGCTCACATCATTGAAGCAGCAGACCCATGTCTAATGCCAAAAGCCGCTAAAAACGAAACTGAAATTGCAGGTATGAAGGCGTGTCACGTTCGTGATGGTGTTGCGATGGCGAAATTCTTATCTTGGATTGATGCAGAAGTCGCGCAAGGTAACCTACACAACGAAGCGGTATTGGCTGACAAAGTACAATCATTCCGAGAACAAGACCCAACACTGATGGACCTAAGTTTTGACACGATTTCAGCTGCAGGCGGTAACGCAGCAATGTGTCACTACAACCACGAGAACCAACCTGAACCAGGTCAGTTAGAGATGAATACTCTGTACCTAGTCGATTCAGGCGGCCAGTATCTAGATGGTACAACCGATATCACTCGTACTATCGCGATTGGCCAACCAAGCGACGAAATGATTCAACAGTTCACTCTCGCACTTAAAGGTCACATCGGCATTGCACGTGCACGTTTCCCACAAGGTACTCGTGGTTTCCAACTGGATATCCTAGCGCGTCAGCACTTATGGGCAGAAGGCTTCGACTACGACCACGGTACTGGTCACGGTGTTGGTCACTTCCTAAGTGTTCATGAAGGACCGCAAAGCATCTCTAAGAAGCTGATCGACGTACCTCTAGTTGAAGGTATGGTGTTATCGAACGAGCCGGGTTACTACCGTGCTGATGAATTTGGTATCCGCATCGAAAACCTAGAGCTCGTGGTTGAACTGCCAACTCAAGGTGATTTCTCAGTACTAACCTTTGAGTCACTAACACGTTGCCCTATCGATAAGCGCAACATCAATGTTGATTTGCTAACACGACCTGAACTGGCATGGCTGAACGATTACCATCAGAAAGTTTGGAACGACGTTAGCCCATTAGTTGAAGGTGATATATTGGAATGGTTACGCCAATCAACCACTCCATTGGCTCACGCTTAACGCTTCACTAAGCTGTTAGCTGAACCAAAACGAACGTACTAAGTTAAATAGCAAATAGAAAAACGGCTACCCAAAGGTAGCCGTTTTTATTTGCCTGTATCATTACATCGATGTTTCACGTGGAACATCAACCAAACATTGATTAACCAGAATAGGCACTGTGCCAATCACGCCACACTGGGTCGAAACCACGCTGACGAATCATCGACTCAACATCAGCAGCACTTCTCTCGTCACTGATCTCAAACTGCTCGAGTTCTTCCTCACCCGAAGCATAACCACCGGGTTGGGTTTTTGACGCTGCCGACATACTAGTGATACCCAAAGGCAACACGTTATCACGGAAAGTTGCCGATTCACGGGTCGAAAGGGATAACTCGACCTCAGGATTCAAGAGCCGATATGCGCAGATAAGCTGAACCAGCTGTTTATCGTTCATGATTGATTTAGGCTGTAATCCACCACTAGAGTCTCCACCCTCACACGGACGAAGACGTGGGAATGAAATCGAGTAACGTGTTTGCCAATAAGTACGCTCTAAGTAATCTAAGTGGGCAGCAACAAAAAAGCAGTCGGTTCGCCAATCTTCCAAACCAATCAAGGCACCAATACCGATCTTATCTATCCCCGCCTTTGCTAGGCGATCAGGGGTTTCAAGACGGTATTCAAAATCCATTTTATTGCCACGTAGATGGTGCTCAGCGTAAGTTCTTGGCTGATAAGTCTCTTGGTAAACCATAACAGCATCTAGGCCGAGAGTTTTAAGTTCGGCGTAATCATGTTGATCAAGTGGCTGCACTTCCATCGCAAGGTAGTTGAATTGCTTTTTGATATTCGGCAGCACCTGTCGAAAGTAATTCATCCCGACCTTAGTTTCATGTTCACCGGTGACCAACAAAACACTATCAAACTTCATCTTTTTGATCGCCGTACTTTCGGCATCGATTTCATCCAAAGTAAGCGTGCGGCGCTTGATACGGTTCTCCATCGAGAAACCACAATACGTGCACGCGTTAGCGCATAGGTTAGACAGGTACAAAGGAATATAAAGCGACATCGTATTGCCAAATCGCTTGCGAGTTAGTGCCAGAGATTGTTGTGCCATCTGCTCTAGGTAAGGTTCTGCCGCCGGAGAGATCAGCGCCTTAAAGTCTTCTAAGTCGCGTTTGGGTTTACTCAGAGCGCGTTCAACATCCGCTGCCGTTTTACTGAAGATAGACATACCAATGTCATCCCAGTTGAGTTGTTTAAATCGATCAACAAACGTCATAGCACTACTACTCGTCTAGGAATGAAGTTAACGGGCTTGAAGCAACCGCGTGAGATACTTTTCCTGCAAGTCCAGCAAGGTAAGCCATACGCCCCGCTTCAACTGCCAACTTAAACGCAATTGCCATTTCAACCGGCTGTTGAGAAGCAGCAATTGCGGTATTCACTAACACTGCGTCTGCGCCCATTTCCATTGCACGTGCAGCATGTGATGGCGCGCCAATGCCCGCATCAACAATCACAGGGACATTCGCTTGGTCGATAATGATCTCTAAGAAGTCTGCAGACGCAATACCCTTATTTGAACCAATAGGCGCACCCAACGGCATAACTGCCGCACAACCCACCTCTTCCAAGCGTTTACACAATACTGGGTCGGCATGGCAGTAAGGCAACACAACAAAGCCATCTTTGACCAGTTGCTCAGCGGCTTTAAGCGTTTCAATTGGGTCTGGCATCAAGTACTTTGGATCTGGGTGAATTTCTAGTTTAAGCCAGTTTGTACCCAGTGCTTCACGAGCCAAATGCGCAGCAAAGATGGCGTCTTTTGCATTCTTAGCGCCTGATGTATTCGGTAGTAAGTTCACGCCAGCATCAATGATGGGTTGTAAAATGTCGTCTTGCTCAGAGCGAATATCAACTCTCTTCAGCGCCATGGTTGCCAATTGAGAACCTGAAGCTTCGATAGCACTCGCCATCAAATGCTTATTGGCGAACTTACCAGTTCCAGTGAAGAGTCGAGATTGAAACGTTTTATCTGCGATGGTTAACATGGTTAGCCTCCTGCAATGGCTTGGAAAAGAGATATAGCGTCGCCTTCATTAACGACCGTTTGTTGCCACTGACTACGAGGGACAACCGCATTATTGATAGCAAATACACAACCTAGATCAGGTAATGCTAGAACTTGGATAATGTCCGCTAGAGACGACGAGTGTGCTACTTGTTCTGATTGTTCGTTTATCGAGATCGTTATATGGCTCATTGGATATCTTCTTCTAAATGCTTAACTACAGACGCACTGCACACAGGACATTCACTATCTTGAGTGACCATAAGGTTTTGCCAATTCATCGTCTGGCCATCGAACAGTTTGAGTTGGTGTGTTGCGACCTGAAACTCACCATGAGTTAGACGTTGAATAGCAGCCAAAGCTTGAAGGTTACCTATGGTGCCAACAACTGGGCCTATGATGCCGCTATCGCTACAACGAGTCGTTTGTGGATGATGTCTGAACGGGAACAAGCAGTGATAACACCCTTTCTGATTCTGATAATCAAATACAATAAACTGGCCTTTCCAGCCAATTGCAGAACCAGAAATCAAAGGGGTCTTCGCGCTGAAACATGCTTGGTTAACCTGCTGGCGTGACTCGAAGTTGTCAGTACAATCCAACACTAAGTCAGCTAGCATCACTTCAAGCTCAAGCTGACTTTCACTCATTCGTTGATTGATGGTTCTTACTTGGCTGCGACCATTGAGTTCACTCACTTGTTGCTTGAGAGCTTCAACCTTAGGCGAACCTAACTGATTTTCCCTGAACGCGACCTGTCGTTGCAGGTTCGATGAATCGACACAATCATCATCGACCAGCACGATCTTTCCAACACCAGAAGCAGCCAGGTAAAGAGCCGCAGCATTACCTAAGCCACCGCAACCAATCAACAACACATGACTATTTAGTAGGTTGCGTTGCCCTTGCTCACCCACTTCAGGTAACGCAATTTGTCGTTGATAACGAATGAATTCAAAGTCACTCAGCATAGCTAGGCTCCTGCATAACCTCTTCCTTAAGAGTTGGAGATTTAGGTGCCATCAGTTTTTCGAAAAATTCAATCACTTTATGTGGGTCTTCCGCCAATGTAATCGCACGTACCACCGCCAAGCTCGATACCCCACACTCCCACACCTGCTCAGCTGTCGTTTGGTCAATACCGCCAATAGCAACCGTCGGATAACCAGTGAGTTGGTCTGTGTATGGGATAGTATCAATCAGCTGTTGATACAGAGATAAACGAACTAAACCTTGAGGCTTTGATGGCATCTGTTTAGTTGTTGTTGGGAAGATATGCCCTAGCGCAATATAGCTTGGGTTGATTTGAACAATGCGGAGCAACTCGTAATAGCCATGAGTCGAGAGACCGATCTTGATACCTGCTTGGCTCAACTGTGAGAGGTTTGACTCTTCAATATCCTCTTGCCCCAAATGAACACCAAATGCGTCATGTTTGAGTGCAAGCTGCCAATAGTCATTGATAAAAACCTGAGCGTTATACTCTCGACCAAGCTCGATTGATCGCGCAACTTGTTGTTCTAAGTCCGCTTGCTGCGGGTTTTTAATACGTAGTTGAACAGTGTTGATTCCAAGCTTGAGCAACCTTTCGATCCACTCAACATCATCAACCACAGGGTATAGCCCTAGGCTACTCTTGCTCAATTCAGGGAACGAAAGTGATGCTCCTTGGTGCGCCCAACCAACACTAATATCCAGTCGCTCATCTTCCAAAACTGGAACTGGAAAGTTTTGGTAATGTGCTGGCCATGTTCCACGTGAAACATTGGACGATGCGCGAGCTAAAACCAATGCGTCCTCTAATGGGAATTCCAGTGCCAACAAAGTAAGTAACCAAGCAAAGTGGCCGTGATTATCTAACTCCTGATGAGCTGTAGTTTCACTCTTGATAGCACGATTAGCATCCCGGTGTGACCAGATATCCAGTACAGCTGAAGCATCTGAGACACCGATGTAGATGGTATTCGGAGTTTGTGTAAAAGCATCACAAACGTCAGTTAGCACGACTGAACTACTGTAATCAACAACGTGGTTCAGTTTCGCTAGCTGACACTCCGCCAATGAATCAACATCATGAGCAAAGCCAATAGATAACGCCTGCTGAGTGTCAACGATAGAGAAGTATTGAGTTGGGCTTACACCCAACTCAACTGCATCGGTTGCCAAGCCTTGTCGCTTAGCAACCAATAGACAGTTCTGCACCTCTCCCGTTAACTCAATATTTTGAGATGGGATGAGTATCTTCACTGTCATTATTCCTCTAATTGAGCTTCTTTTGCACCTACTGCAGGGTGGTAAAGTTCAGAGCCAGTATCACGGAACTCTTGTGATTTCTGACGCATCCCTTCCAGCGGATTATCTAGCATCTTAATCTCGATAGCCTGATCCGCGGCCACTTGTTCGGTGTCTTTCGCATACTCTCGGACTTCCTGAGAGATCTTCATCGAGCAGAATTTAGGTCCACACATTGAGCAGAAGTGAGCAACCTTGCCCGACTCTTGTGGCAGAGTTTCATCATGGAAAGAACGCGCGGTTTCAGGATCTAAAGCTAGATTAAATTGGTCTTCCCAACGGAATTCAAAACGTGCCTTTGATAATGCATTATCTCGGATTTGTGCGCCCGGGTGCCCTTTAGCGAGGTCAGCAGCGTGTGCAGCAAGCTTGTATGTAATCAGGCCAGTCTTCACATCTTCTTTATTTGGTAAGCCGAGATGCTCTTTAGGTGTGACATAACATAGCATCGCACAGCCGTACCAACCAATCATGGCAGCGCCAATTCCAGAGGTAATATGGTCATAACCAGGGGCAATATCTGTCGTCAGTGGACCTAAAGTATAGAAAGGCGCTTCATGGCAGTGTTCTAACTGCTCATCCATATTCTCTTTAATCAGGTGCATTGGTACATGTCCAGGGCCTTCAATGATCACCTGAACGTCGTATTCCCAAGCCACTTTAGTCAACTCGCCTAGAGTACGTAACTCCGAGAATTGAGCCTCATCATTGGCATCTGCAATTGAGCCCGGGCGTAAACCATCACCTAATGACAGAGCAACATCGTACTTCGCACAGATCTCACAGATCTCACGGAAGTGGGTATAAAGGAAACTTTCTTGGTGATGAGCAAGACACCATTTCGCGATGATGGAGCCGCCACGAGAGACAATACCAGTCACACGCTTAGCGGTCATTGGTACGTAACGAAGCAGTAAGCCTGCGTGGATAGTGAAGTAATCAACACCCTGCTCTGCTTGTTCAATCAAGGTATCACGCATTACTTCCCAGTTAAGGTCTTCCGCAACGCCATTCACTTTTTCAAGCGCCTGATACATAGGAACTGTACCAATCGGCACTGGACTGTTACGCAGAATCCACTCGCGAGTCTCGTGGATATTACGGCCAGTTGAGAGGTCCATTACGGTATCGCCCCCCCAACGAGTTGACCAAACTAGCTTCTCAACTTCTTCTTCAATCGAAGAGCTTACTGAAGAGTTACCGATATTAGCGTTCACCTTCACTAAGAAGTTACGACCAATAATCATCGGTTCTGATTCTGGGTGGTTGATGTTTGAAGGGATAATAGCTCGGCCTTCAGCGACTTCTTTACGCACGAACTCAGGGGTGATCTCTTTCGGCAGGTTTGCGCCAAAGTTATGGCCAGGGTGTTGGTGGTTCAGCTGCTCATCAGCGAATTTCTGACGTCCCATGTTCTCACGTATGGCAATGTACTCCATTTCAGGTGTGATAATACCCTGACGAGCATAGTGCAGCTGAGTAACACATTGGTTGTCTGTCGCGCGACGAATTCTAGGCAGGTTGCCGTAGCGAAGGTCGTCTAGAGTTTCATCGTCTAAACGTTCTTTGGTGTAAACAGAGCTTACGTCGTCTAACAGTTCCGTATCACCACGCTCTTCAATCCATTGCTCTCGCAACTTAGGAAGACCGCTATACAGGTCTATTTGATGTGTAGGGTCTGTGTAAACACCTGAGGTATCGTAAACTTGAATGGGTACATTAGATTCGAATACAGGCTCTTTTTTGGTACCACCAACAAGGCTATCAGCGAGTGATATTTCTCGGACAGGGACTTGAATGTCCTCTCGAGATCCTTGGATGTAAGCTTTTTTTGAGTTTGGATAGGGTTGTACGGATAAAGAATCAATGAAATTCTTCGCTTCCAGTCTTGCTTGTTTACGAGTCGACATAGCATTTTTCCTTGGCTTTTATTTTAGCCATTATTTATAGGGATAAAAATGCTTGACGGATTAGATGCTACAAGAGGGATCACGGTAAGAAATACAGTTGTGATCTGGAGATAGATCTCTAGAAGGATTCTAGTTAGATATCTACTCTTGTTCCCTTCGCAGGTATTAGCCTGATCAGGTTCAACGGATCCCGAGTTAACGGTCTCAGCCATATGGCACTCCGACAAGTTCGATCGAGTATATAAAAACGGCTTGGATAAACCAAGCCGAGTTGTTAACAAATCGTAAGAAAGTTTTAAGACTTTATCAAAAGTTGGAAGCCGATCCATGCGGCTGAAATACTGAGTACCACGTTGAGTAGCACATTGAGTCCCATCTTAAAGAAAGCGCCCTGCTGCATAAGAAGTACGTTATCCATAGAAAACGTAGAAAATGTAGTCAGTGCTCCTAGGAAACCAAGACCGATAATTTGTCTCCACGGTTCCGTCGCGACCATCTCATTTTCAAACGCGGCGATGAGCAATCCCATAATCAAAGAGCCAATCACGTTAACAGTCAACGTACCGTAAGGAAAACCACGTCCTAACATCACAACGCATAACTCTGAAATCAAGTAACGTGAACAAGCACCAAACGCGCCACCGATGGCGATAAAACCTAGAATAGATAACTGACCCATGAATCCTCCCTAACAATAATCCCTATATTCTAGCTTTAACGCCGATAAAAGCGAGGGTAGAAACTAAGAATGCATGCGCAAATATTAAACGTTACAGGTGTCACTTAACTTCGATATATCCCATTAAACCCGTTTTCATGTGTTCTATAACATGACAGTGATACATCCAACGTCCTGGGTTGTCGGCAACAAATGCGGCTTTCGCTCGACCATTCTTTCCAAGTAACACAGTATCGGTATGGAAAGGTTCTTCAATTTTTTTACCATCAAGTTCCAATACAGTGAATGTATGACCATGAATATGAATCGGGTGATGATATTGAGTGACGTTCTTAAGATCGAATATGTAAGTCTTACCTAGCTCTAAAGTCGCCAACGGCTCAGGGATATTGTCTTTGCTCATCCCCTCCCACGCTCGTTTATTAGTAAGCCAAAATTTAGGCATCGATTTACCATCTTTAGATACAGGTGAAACCGCACCCTCCCACTCGAACACGAAATCGATCTCTTCAGCATTAGCAAGATCTAGGTTAGGTACTGGATTCAATGGTAATAATGGTAACACTCGCTCTTGAGTAAATGCTGAATCTACGACTTCAAATTCACACAAAGAAAATGGGAAACGCCCCTTCATTTGGAGAACGTTAACTCGCTCACCAGCTTTAGGAGCGACCAGTCCGATATCAACACGCATACCCGGACCAATTTTATGTTGAGTAAGTTTATAAGGCGTTTTCACAGGGTTACCATCAATGGCAATCACCCATGCATCAACCCCTTCGATAGCAATAGGATAAGTGATCGTATTATCGACATTCGCAATACGCAGTCGAGTCGTTGCGTGCTGCTTTAATTGGTATACAGGTTCATGAACACCATTGACGCTGCTCCACTCTCCTGGAGTACCCATACGAGCACTGAGTCGGGGAATCATTAATTCTTTCCATTGACCTTGCTTGTCGATATGCCAATGTTTAAGCATCAATGCGTGTTCTTCGTCAAACTGCACGGGAGTGCTTTCTTCTACGATAATAAGGCCAACTAAACCCATACCAAGTTGTTTAACGCTATTCATATGTGGGTGATACCAAAATGTGCCAGCATCTGGCGGCGTAAACTCATAAATGAATGTTTCACCTGGCATGATCGGTGGCTGACTTAAGAAGGGAACACCGTCCATTTCGATAGGAATTCTTAAGCCATGCCAATGGATAGTCGTCGGCTCTGATAGCTTATTCGTAAAACGAATTGTGACCTTTTCACCCTGTCGACATCGAATCGTCGGAGCTGGGATCTGTCCATTAAAAGCTAAAACATTGGTATCAAATCCTGCGACTAACTCAGCCGTTGAAGGTTCAGCAGTTAAGTCATAAACATACTTACCTTGCCCATCAACAGACTGCTTCATAGAACAAGCGGGCAAAACAGTTAGTGCGGATATAGCGAGAGATGATTGAATAAACTTACGACGGGAAATATCCATATTTGTTGCCTTTTAGTAATAACGACCAAAATGTAACAAAATATTGAGAATAATTCTCATAAAGAAGTGGGGATTGTGCTGTTGGTTGTTTATAAAAGAGGCTGGGATAAGTGAGCACTTACACTTTTAAGGCTAGGTTTTATTAAAAGCAGGAATTATCGACTAAAAATCGAACAAATATAAAGTAATACCAATTCCATTAA
>NZ_CAWNBB010000079.1:0-3865 GCF_963872585.1 Vibrio sp. 10N.222.47.A9
CATTATCTGATTATTTGCAATAACTCAGTTTGAAGCTACTTATCATCAAGTATTAATATAATATTCTGTATTAGATTTGGTAACATATCTGAACATTTATCATCACTTAATTTTTTAGTTTCCCTGAGGTCTTTTATATTGTCTACTTTATTTATTATACCATCATCTCTCAATTGATATTTTCCGTGTACATATACCCAATCCTGGCTATTTAAAGGAGATATACTTCTTCGTTGTGCAATTCGGGTTAAATCGACAGATATTGCATTTAGTAATGTTGGTGAATCGTCTCCATTGTTAAAGCGTACCATATTCTGGTAAGTTCTGCGCAGAATATGAAAATATGCTTCACCAACTACTACATTGGCATTACTTTCGAAACCCTCTCCTGGATCATCCGAACGCTCATTTGGACCAATGAATAAATTTCCAGGGAGCCATACATAGAATTGTTCGAATGTATCAAATCCTTGTGCCATTACATAACCTCCAGGTCTTGCAAAGGCATATCGATGAGCAAGAGCTAAGTTTCCTGCATCGACGATATCATTACCAAGATTTCCACAATCTACATTATTTCCACTCGCATAAAAGCGTAGATTATCTGAGTAGGTGGTAAAAAAGCCTCCTATATTAGAAAAACGGTTGAGCTCTGCAAGCCTATTGTAAAAACTTCGTAATACGTTGAATGGTATAATGTGATGTCTAGACACGGTTACTGGATACTCTGGCCCAAAACCCTGTTCGGTTAAATCTGTATTGTAGTTATCCATAGCAGGATATGGGACCGATGGTCTAGCTCCAATGTTAAGCTCAAAAGTGCCAATAGGAAGGTTTTCATCTGGGTTTGCTAAAGCAACAATTGGAATTAGCAACAATAAAAAAATATTAAATCTACTCATGGCTCAGGTCTCTTTGCTTTGCATCCCTTATATATTGGGATTGTTGCAAATAATCCTAGATAGGCAGAGCAATGCCCCGCCTATCCAGCAATTTAACTTGTATCTCATTAACTTTACATCACCCTTGATTTGTCCCTAAGTCTGGGTAGTATTCCTCTAGACGTAGAGAGGTCAATCAAGTCAATGCCAGATTTTAATTCTTAAGATATCTCTATTATTACATATCAAGCGTTACAACATTGCCATCATAACATCCGGACTTTAAATGCTTTATATTCATATTAAGTATGTATGCAGTTTTTAACATTGACATCATCATAGATTCACTACTATGACCTCTACACTGACCATTTGACCAAGTAATGTAGTATGTAGTCTGTTCACTACTTGTAGAATACGCAGCTGATAAAGACTCAATCTTTACATTATAGAAATCAACTTCTTCTGCATGTACTGTCAGAGAGAATATGAACGCTAACAGTAGCAAACTTCCTGCCATTATTTTTTTAAACACATGTTTCATAATGTTAATCCTTATATATTGCATAATACAAAGTTATTTCCCAAATAAGTCATCTAGATCGAGTGCTGTGAATGTTTTATCTAATATATTTATTGGTATATCTACGTGCCAATAATGAACTGTATTATAACCATTTAACTTGAAGGTGCAAGTTTCAATATCTGAAAATTATCCGTAATTCTGGAACCACCTTCTCAAGTTTTTTATAGTGTTTACGAACANNGAAATGAAAAAAAGGCAGACTTTCAGTCTGCCTTTTTGAGTCACAAGAGATTACTATCAAATCAAATGGAAGGTGATTTATGAATGTGACTCTATGCTTATGTGCGGATTATGTTTGAAAAATCAATAACCATGTGATGATTTATTTAACGTCATTGTACTTAATCCGCACCATAGCCTAACCTTTGGCTAGTGTGATTTATATCTTCACAACTAACCTTGCCGTAGCTGTAGTTATCGTTGGCTTCCTAATCTAGCAAAGGCGCTAGCACGTTTTTTCCAAATATCATTTAGCCTCGTTCTTACTCAGTAGGCTTTACTCCTTAATCATTATTGCAATGATTAAGGATCTCTATTTAGTGAATGTCCATTAGGGTTTTAATTATATTAAGACAGTTGTGAAAAGTGCTTAGCCGGAGACATGTGCTTACTAAGAACGGCTGTAATAATTATGTGCTCTTGTTTCTGGATGTAATAAATCACATGGCGCTTTAAAGGGAAACGGAAGTAGTTTTGGCCCACCTCAGAAACTTCTATGCCGAGCAACTTGTTGTTCGCCAGTAATTCCATTGATTGCTTTAGTTCTGAAAAGTAAGTAGTCCACTGTGCTTGCCCCCATCGCTCTAATGTATAGCGACGAATCTCAATCAGATCAGATTGAGCTGCAGAAGAAAGCTTATAGTGCGTCATTAATCAAACTTATCTTGGTTAAGTGCATTCATGAAATCGTCACCGTCGACTAGGTTATCTGATAGAGCATCGACTTCTGCTTGTTCGAAGCGTGATTTCACCACCATCAATTTCAATGCTTCAAGTTGTTCATATTCTTCACACGACATCATCACCGCAACGGGTGAACCATTCTTATTAATTTGTATAGGTTCACGTTGAACTTTCATTAATAAGTCACCAAATTTGGTTTTAGCTGTATTCGCAGTAAGTGATTGCATAATATTCCCCTTTTCGCTCATTATAAACGAATCGAACGATTTGACCAGTTTGTATGATTCTTCTATTGGGTTTAATCTAGTGTGGTGTCCATTAAGGTGTAACTTTATGGACATTGCTCACAATCATCTAATAACTGTTCAGTTAGTCTTTATAATTTAAAGTGAACATGTACACTTGAGTATCAATATCTTTAAGTTCACTTTTAGGCCATTTTATGAAAATTGGTTATGCTCGTGTTAGCACCCAAGACCAAACGCTCGATGTTCAACTTGAACAGCTTAAACGTATTGGTTGTGACAAAATTTACCAAGAGCAAGCGAGCGGTAAATCCTCTGATAGAGAGCAGCTTAACCTGTTGCTGGATTTTGCAAGGGAGGGAGATGTTATTCATGTTACCAAAGTCGACCGCATTGCTCGAAATACCATTGATGCTTTGCAAATTGCCGATCAGCTAGCGCAAAAGAAAGCGGGTTTGGTGTTTCATGATTTGGGGGATTTAGATATCAATAGCGATGTAGGTAGAGTCATTTATACGACCATATCGGCGTTTGCTGAAATGGAAAGAAAACGAATATTACAGCGTTGTAATGAAGGCAGAGAGCGTGCTCGCTCTGAGGGGAGGCATCTTGGCCGATTTCCTAATAAGACGCTTCATACACGTATTCAAGAGCTTGCAGGCCAAGGAATGAACAAGCATGCGATCAGTAAAGAGTTAGAGTGCAGTAGGACTACGGTCTATAAGGTTCTAGGAAAAAATATCTCTCTTTAGAATCGCGAACAAAGCTGTTCTTTAAATGAGTAAAGAGCTGACTGACGTTGCTTCGCTCTGTCGGCTTCATACTGACTCTACATGCAAACATATAGCAGCCAGCACGAACCTATCCCTTGATGAAATAAATAAATTTTCAGAATTTTAATTTAATTATTGTTGCAATGATTAAGAGGCAGAGAGAATGAAAAGAGCAAGAATGAGCCAGGTTCAAAAAGAGGTCTTAAGATGTTTGGCCAAGGCGTTCATCAAAGGAGTAAAAGAAGGTAAGTCAACCGTCATCAACCTGGCCGTCAATCAAGTGCTTGGGAGAGATATTCACCCGAACAACTTCCGAGTTTCATGTAAAGCTCTTGAAGAGTGTGGACTGGTTGTGCGCAAAAAAGTGGATCTAGATTGGTACATCAATATAACGCCAGATGGGTTTGATAAGGCACTCACCTGGCTTGATTAAACGATGCTTATGAAACTCATTTTTGGACAAAAGTGAGTTAGCGC